>NZ_JAJBJC010000307.1 GCF_021811825.1 Candidatus Anadelfobacter sociabilis
GGTAACTAACGCAGCCTATCTCATCTGGGAACAGATTTTCTTTACTGATTGCGATTAGTATTACTGGCATCAATCCCTTATGGCTTTTTCCTTTTGGAAGCTGCGCAACATAAGTATGAGATGCGTAAAACTGTACTCTCTCTAGAAAATGTTGCTGCTTTCTATTTTGCATCTCAACTACAAACCAATTACCATCCTGATCTCTACATTTCAGATCGAAGATACTTCTCTTGCCTTGTCCTAAGTCTGGTACTTCTTCGGTAGGTATAAACTCTATCTCCTCTATCGCAGAGCCTTGAGATAGATGCAGTATACTATTGAGGAAGTCTTTCATGATATCCTTGTCTGAAAATACCTTCTTGAAAGCTAGGTCATTTGTTACATCTAGGTATCTACTAGTCATATCCTCTCTATTTCATAATGTTTGTAGTGGGTGATATTGTAGCATAATGAGTCGGAAAGGACTAGAAGATTAGTGAGGGGGCACCGTCAAGTTAACTTTAGTGGATAACATTTTAGATCGGTGCGATATGATGTGTGCTGGGCTGGGTCTATAATAAAGTTTGTGTAAGTTATTATTTCTATCAATATCATTTATATTAGACCTGCTAACTTACACAAACTTTATTATAGACCCAGCAATTTATAATTATGTTTTATTATTCGTATAATACGCTACAAAACCTTTTCACAGCTATGTTGCCGATAGGCCTGTGGCTCTGAGCCTAATTGCTATGAAAAGTCTGAGATACACACTTTTTGATAGAGAATTATGTTTCATATGCTATTTATCAA
>NZ_JAJBJC010000308.1 GCF_021811825.1 Candidatus Anadelfobacter sociabilis
ATTGCAATGCACAAAGATAATACCATCAATCTAATAGACACATCTTTATCTTTTCATAAAAAGAAAGATGTAGTAAAATACCACAACTGATTTTAATTGAATCATGTGGGTAATGCAAGATGTATAATCGATTTTTGGTTCGACCACTGAGTGGTCAGTGGAAATCACCGCATAGCTGGTGGAAATTACCTCAATATATATTCTTTAACGCATTAATAGGCAATGAATTAAAAAAAAATAAAAACAAAGAGACAAATGACGATGTTAATGATGAAAATGTGTCAAATATATATAAATTTCAAAAATCAATTACTATAGAAGACGAAATAGAAGAAGCTAAATTAGATAAGGGAGAGATAATCCAACCAATAGCACCAGCAAATGATATATTTAAAGTACATTTATATCGCATTCTTGTAGGGAAGTCATTTTTAAGTTATACAAATTATAATTTACCTAGAAAAACTACAAATCAATTTAAGGGATATAATTTTTACTATAATGAAAAAAGTCAAAATTTTGTCACAATACACTTGACTAATATTGAAGAATGTAATGAGCGTTATGAAGATACACATAAATATGCATCAGAGGTGATAAAGGAAGAAGCGTATGACAATAATAAAAGACTAGTATCAATGTTTATTCAGAATGAACAACGTAATATTGCTTACTTCTTCACGAAGAACTGGTTCCAAATTAACGCTGATAGCGCCTTTTTGAGTCCCACATATGTAACCAAAGCTACAAATCATGATTCAAAGAATTTGAACAATATACAAACTAATAATGATC
>NZ_JAJBJC010000309.1 GCF_021811825.1 Candidatus Anadelfobacter sociabilis
TGGCAGAGATTCAGTCTGGAGATGATTGGACTTGCATGTGGTTAAATCACTTTAAAAGAGAAGAGAACGCTATGGCTAATCGTCAAAACAAATACGAAAAGAATATTCATATGATACTAAGCAATCCATCTAAATTTGGTACTGACTATAACAATATTAATGAATTTAAAAAGGAACAGATGAGAGCAACATTTATTGGTAATGGTTGAGGTAATGAATTTGTCCCTGGTATGAGCGGATGACCAGTTGAAAAAGTACATAAAATGAGACAAAAATAAAAGAGAAAAGTTAAAGAAATATTTGTATAGCAATCATGATGGATTAAATATGTCTCCAAGTAAATTTAAATTGCAAAACGGAAACGCAGTATCGATAAACACAACTCCTGATTATAACTTTTACAGAATTTTAAATCCTCAAAAGAAGATGTATAGAAATGATATATCTGAGCAAGTAAAGACATTAAGACGTACAAATGATTACAATAATAAAATACAAAAAGAGGAAGATGTAAAAGCTTCCTTTAACTATGAGAGAATGATGAGAAAATTTGAGAAAGCTCAGTGTATAAACAGAGAAAAGGTCAAGAAAGCTTTAAGAGATGACATAACTTGGCAGATTAAAGAAAAGCTTAGCAGAAGTGCAAGAAGATAAAATAAATAACATATAATATTAAGAATAATATAGCTACTAAAGTAATACCGCCTATTACCTGTATTATAGGTGATGGAGGAAAGGGAAAAACATATTTAGCATCACAAGCATCGAAGTATTTAGGTGATGTATTGTTGCTAG
>NZ_JAJBJC010000310.1 GCF_021811825.1 Candidatus Anadelfobacter sociabilis
ATGCCATGTAACAGTGTTTGGCTATCTTTCTACTCTTTATTGTTCGAAGAAAGTCAAAATTATGTGTAAGGATAAGTATTAAAAAATTATCATGTTGAGTGATTTCGTCAAGATAATCAATAATAGCTCAAGATCCCACTAATACTTCAAGAGCGTGTAGGACATTTGTAGGACAAAGTTTTAAAATTTACAGTCCCAATGGTTCAATAGAAGTTGATGTAGATTGTTTCAAAGATGGATTAACAGTAATAGATTTGTCTATAGTTTGTTGCATCTCTAATTGTCGTTTTGAGGAGGTTTGTATTTGTTTTACATCGGCTTTTGTAATGGTGGTTGATTTATCGTATTTGCCGATCATTGCAGAACCCTCATTATATGCAACAGATGCTTCTTTATGACTAAAGCCAAAGCGTCTTAAGTCATTATAGTTTCTATGTACATAATCTCCAACATTTTTTACAAATTCTATTTGTTTTGTGGGCATATGAGAGCAATGTTTGTCATTGTATGTTATAACTTCTCTTGCTACAAATGATGCCTTGATTGGGTGCATACCTCGAGATATGTACTCTTGTGTAAGGGGGCGGGCACAGTCAAGTTAAGTATTGAGATTTAGAGGAGAGTTGAATAAAGTGTCTAAAAATAATAAGATAAAAAGAGCAGATATACAAAAGACATAAGTGCACTGGTGAGATTATAAAATATGCGATATTATTATATCATCGATATTCGCTAAGTTTACGAGATATTACTGAGATCTTGTTATATCGCTATAGAGGTTAGCTATGAGAGT
>NZ_JAJBJC010000048.1 GCF_021811825.1 Candidatus Anadelfobacter sociabilis
TATTGCTTGGTATGCTAACTTTGTTCTTTCATCTCTTTTATCTCTATCCATTGCATAATATCTACCAGAGATTGTAGAAATTTGTGCACCATACCGATTACAAAATTTTATCATTTGTTTCAAATATTTTACTGCACTCTGTTGAGGGGCATCGCGACCATCTGTTATAACATGTATTTTTATCCTATCTGCAAGGCTATATGATCCTAAAATTTTTATTACCTCCTTAACATGAGAGATATGAGAATGTATTCCACCATCAGATATCAAACCTATAATATGGAGATTAATATTTGGTTTGTTTTGAAGTACAGAAATGAGTTTTAAAAAAACTTCATTATGTTCAAAATTTTTATTTCTTATTACTTTATTAATATTTTCTAATTCTTGCAGAATAACTCTGCCAGCCCCAATTGTTGCATGCCCTACTTCTGAGCTTCCCATTTGTCCCTTTGGTAAACCTACAGCTTGTTGTGAAGCATTTAGCAGCGTATAAGGACAATATTGCAGTAAAATCTCAAAAACTGGCTTCACCGCCGCTGCCCATGCATTACCAATAATTTTATCAGAAAATCCTACACCATCCAAAATACAAAGAATAACGCGCGAGATATCACCGACTTTACTAAATTTCATTTTTTATGTTTCTTATATTATATGATGATATGAACAATATTGTATTAAATTTTTTTTCATATATAAACGCGTAATTATATATCATCGTAATTATATATCATTTATAAAATCTCTTATGTAAGGATTTTCAGTTTTATATAAATCAGCAACATTTGAATGCCATATGATTGTTTGGTTTGCTATTACTGCAATGTAATCTGCAATTTTTTTCATGCAACGTACATCATGCGTAATTGTGACAGTTGTTGCTTTGATCTTTTGTGACACATTTCTAATGAGAGTGCTGATTTTATCTGAGGTCACTGGATCTAGCCCAGAAGTTGGTTCATCAAAAAAGATTAATTTTGGGTTAAGAGCAATGACTCTGGCAAGGGCAACGCGTTTTTGCATCCCTCCTGAAATTTCTACAGGATATAAATCTAATATATTATCAGATAATTCGACCATAGCTAATTTCTCAGATGCAATTTTTCTTGCTTCTGCTTTATCTATTTTTTTTCTTTGTTCAAGGCCAAAAGTAATATTTTTACAGATGTTCATACTATCAAATAAAGCATTACCTTGAAATAAAACACCAATTTCTAAATTTTCATCAAATCTCTTTGTTATTGGTATATTACTATAGTCTTTATCATTAATCATTATTGCACTTCCTTTATCTGGCATGAGCAATCCAATAATACACTTGAGTAGTACAGACTTTCCGGTACCAGAGCCACCCATAATTACAAGTGATTCATTATTAAATATTTCCAAATTTACATTACATAAGACTATTTTGTTTCCAAAAGTCTTAGATAGATTTTTTAGTACTATTTTTTTTTGTCTATTCATCTCTAATCATTATTTATATTAAATCTTTATCTGATTATGTATTTATTTAGCAAATAAAATTCCTGTAATAAGGTAATCCATTAGCAATATAATGATAGAAGATGATACAACGGCTTTAGTTGTTGCATTTCCCACCCCTTGGGCGCCTCCATTTGAAGTATATCCATAAAAACATCCTATCAAGCAAACAAAATACCCAAAGATTGATGCTTTCAGCAATCCAGATGCAATATCGCTAAATTTTAAATAATCAAATGTATTGCGCAGATACATATACGGTGAAAATCCAAGTTTATATATCGATATTAAATAACCGCCAAACACTCCTATAATATCAGCTACTATCACCACAAATGGTAACATTAAGGCGCCAGCAACTATCCTAGGTACAACTAAATATTTCATAGGATCTGTACTTAATGTATAGAGTGCGTCAATCTGTTCTGTAACACGCATTGTTCCAATTTCTGCTGCAATTGCTGCACCAAGTCGCCCAGCTAGCATAAGACCAGCTAGTACCGGCCCTAGTTCACGTGTAATGGAAAGTACAACAACCGAAGGAATAGCGCTTTCCGCATTAATTCTAGAAAATCCAGTATAGCTCTGCAAAGCAAGCACTGCACCAGTAAAAATTGCAGTTAAACCTACAACTGGTAGAGAATAATAGCCAACTTCTACTATTTGATTTAAAGTATTACGCCAGTAAAATGGCGGCTTTAGCATTGCGTGTGTTGTATTAATTAAGAATATAGCTAACATACCGATGGTTTGCACTATTCTGATAAACGCCTGTCCTACATTTATTAGGATTTTTACTAATATATCTATCATAACAAAGCTCACTTATTGTTGAATAATGATGTCTAATTAAATTTAATTATTCTAAGGAAAGCATTTTTACACACCATTTGCAATAGATAACAGTCGTTTATTAAATAGTCTACGAAAAAATAAGAATTTTTATTAATAGTAGAGAGTAATTATCTTTACTGAGTGTAAAGATAAAAAATAGCAACAACTGATGCTATTGTTATAATAATAGCGCCTAGGAGCTCTATTTTTGATTCAAATATTTTACTATTCATTTCTTTCCTTGCCCACAAGAAGAAAATTATTCCGACTGCATAAATTATAGCACTTAGCAACAGATAAATTGTACCAGCAGCATACACTAACCACATAGAATAAATAGATGCTACTATCGCTACTAATAATTTTTTTACATTAATTTCATTGTTGCTTATCGCAACTTTCACTCCAAACAAGCTACTCAATAAATATGGTATTAATACACATGTTGTTGCTAGTTTAACAAGTCCCAAATATGCGTCTTGTACATTGAGAATTGCTGATGCAAGATACGAAAATAATAATATCATTTGAGTAATACCACTTGTAATGATGAGAGAACCTATTGGAGTATTGCGTTTATTTTCTAGAGTAAAGATTCTTGGAAGCGATTTATCAATCGCTGTATCATATGGCATTTGTGTTGCAAGCATAGTCCATCCTAGCCATGCACCAAAAAGTGATAATATAAGTGCAGAATTTACTATAAAAGCTCCAACTTTACCTATTATATGTTCGAGTATATAACTTAGTGCAGGTTGTTTCAATGAAGCTAATTCTTGTTGCTCCATAACACCAAGTGATAAAAATGTTATGATGATATATATTCCTAGTACTGATAATAGCCCTAGTACAGTAGCTTTACCTACATCTGAAGGATTTTTTGCACGCGAAGATTCAACAACAGCTCCTTCTATTCCTACAAATACCCAAAGCGTTACTAACATTGTACTTTTTACTTGTGTTAAAAGACTACCAAGAGTTGGTGTACCCCAAAAATTTGAGAAAAATTTTCCACTATCAAATGCAATCATTGCACAAATTATGAATAAAGCTATAGGAATTAGCTTGCAGCTAGTGATGATAAAGTTCAAGAAGGCAGCTTGATGTATGCCTTTTGTCATTAAAAATGCATAAAACCAAAGCAATATACTGCCACCTATTAATGATTCTAAGTTATTACCATCGCCAAATATTGGGAAAAAATATCCCACAGCACTGAAGAGTAGTACTGCATAAGAAACATTACCAATAATTGCAGCCATCCAGTAGCCCCATGAAGAATTAAAGCCCAAAAATCTGCCACCTAGCTCTTTTGCATAAGCATATATTCCATCACGAAGCTTAGGTCTATCTTCAGACAGATATCTATAAGCAAAAGCAAGTGCGATCATTCCTATGCCGGTGATAAACCATCCTATCATAATCGCGCCACTTCCAGCTCCAGATGCGAGATTTTGCGGTATCGCAAAAACTGCTCCTCCAACCATGGAACCAATTACCAAAGCTATTAACCATGTTAATTCCAATTTTTTTTCTTTAATTTTTTTATTATCCATATGGATTACCATTTGTTTACTTGATTAACGCAAAATACTAAATGAGTATTAATAATACTGTGTGTAAGTGTGTGTTTTTGATATGTGAGTGCCAGATTTACCATCTAATATCTGTTCTACTTTGCTTAGTTCGCCTATTGCTGCAAAATTTCCACCATTTTCAATAAATGTTAGAACTGATTCTATCTTTGGCTTCATTGAACCATCAGCAAAATCAAATTTTACCAATTCATCGGTATTAATCGCCTTGATTTTTTTTGAACTTGGCTCACTAAATTTAGTCTCCACAGCTTCTATATCTGATAAGATAATCAATCCATCTGCTTTAATTTCATTTGCAAAAAGAGAAGATGCGCGATCTTTATCTATAACTGCATCGATACTACAAAGCTTTTCATTCTTATATATTACTGGTATCCCTCCACCACCAGCACATACTATTAAAATATTATCGTCTCTTAATAAATAATTTATTGTATCAAGCTCTACAATTTTTTGAGGTTTTGGTGAAGCTACAACTCTACGAAAATATTTCCCATCTGGTTTAATTACCCAATCGTTAGTGTGAGCAACTTCTTGTGCTTGTTTTTGATTATAAACTGGTCCTACAAATTTTGTAGGATTTTTAAATCCCAAATCATTGTGATCTACTATTATATGAGTTAATAAACATACCACTTCCCTTTCAGGAAGCTCATTCTTTAGTGTTTGTACAAATAATGAGCCTATCATACCTTGTGTTTGCGCATCTAATGTATGTAGTGGATATGGAGAGACATCTTTGTACGCATCATTTTGCAATGCTAACAACCCTACTTGTGGTCCATTACCGTGTGTTAATATAATTTGATGTTGTTTTGCTATTCGTGCTAAAGCAATTGACGCACCAGTAATATTTTTATATTGTATAAGAGCTTCTAAAGGCTCGCCTCTTTGAAGTAGAGCATTTCCCCCTAAAGCTATAACTATCCTCATAATTACCCCTCCTTTATAATTTTTATATTGCAAATGTATGCATTACATTAATGCCACCGCTTCTTTATCCAGAATGCGAGTGTTTCATAGTCGCAACCAAAACAGCCTTTATTGTGTGCATTCTATTTTCAGCTTCATCAAATACAATTGAATGCTTAGATTCAAATATTTCATCCGTAACTTCTAACTCTGATAAGCCAAATTTTTGATATATTTCTTCTCCAATTTTTGTAGCTCTATTGTGAAAAGCTGGCAAGCAATGCATAAACTTGCATTTCGCATTTCCAGTCAGCGCCATTGTTTTTTTGTTTATTTGATATGGCGAAAGCAATTTGATGCGCTCTGCCCATATTTCTGTTGGCTCTCCCATTGAAACCCAAACATCAGTATATAAAAAATCACATCCTTTTACTGCCCTTTCTAAATCTTCTGTTATTAGTATTTTTCCGCCTGTCTGCTTTGCAATTTGATTACACTCACCAACTAATTCTTTCTCCGGTTGTTGTTTTATTGGAGCTGCTATTCTAAAATCCATACCCATTTTTGCTGCTCCTATCATTAACGTATTACCCATATTATTTCGACCATCACCTAAGAAGCAATATGATACCTCATGCAAAGGTTTATCTATATGCTCTTGCATTGTCAAAAAATCGGCTAGAATTTGTGTTGGATGATATTTATCTGTAAGGCCATTCCAAACTGGAACTCCAGAATATTTAACCAATTCTAGAAAAATTTCATCCTTTGCTCCTCTATATTCTATGCCATCATACATCCTGCCTAGTACTCGCGCGGTATCCTTCATAGATTCTTTATACCCTATTTGCGATCCACTAGGTCCAATATATGTTACATGCGCTCCCTGATCATGAGCTGCAACCTCGAATGCACATCTAGTTCGAGTAGAATCTTTTTCAAATATTAATGCTATATTTTTACCGCATAAATTCTTTTTTTCAGTTCCAGCATATTTTGCTTCTTTTAGTGTTTTGCTAAGTTTCAAAAGAAAAATTATTTCTTCATGTGTTAATTCTAATAAAGAGATTAAACTCTTTGAATGTAAACTAAATCCCATAATACTACCTTTATAAATTAAAAATTTATTCAATTTGCGATTAGAGTTATTTTAAATCTAAATCTGTAGATCGTCTCTTTCTATTGGGCAACTCATACATCTAGCTCCTCCACGACCACGTCCTAATTGATTACCTGGAATACCCAATACCTTAATCCCAGCATCTTGCATTAATGCTATAGTTCTTCTATTGTGTTCATATCCTATAACGATCCCTGGGCTAACAGCTAGAACATTATTTGCGTCATTCCATTGCTCCCTTTCTGCTTGATATTTATTACCGCCAGTAGGAATAACCTTTATCTCGCCAACATTTAACTTCTTAGCAAGATATTTAAATATGTTTTCGTGAAGTTCTTTAAGACTGAAAGTACTATGTTTGCACGGAGTAAGTTCCCAACATTTTATTTCATTAATAACTGGGTTATATGCGGTAAAGCAATTATAATCTAACATAGTCAGAATAGTATCTAAATGCATAGAACTACGTGCTTTAGGTAATTCTATTGCTATCACAGTGTGTGCCACTTCCTTTTCAAATAGTGCTTTCGCTATAAACTCTACAGCTTGTGGTGTTGATCTTTCGCCCAATCCTATCATTACAATTCCCTTACCTACCACCATCACATCACCACCCTCAATTGATGAATACTGCGAGTACTTATCATTATTTCCATACCAAAACTCAAATTCTGCATCTCTAAACATTGGATGAAATTTATATATTGCCCTCATATACAATGTCTCTCTCCTTCTAGCTGGTTTTGCCATAGGACTGACGCATACGCCATTATATATCCAACAAGAAGAATCGCGAGTAAACAGCACATTTGGCACTGGTGTTAACGCAAAATATGGATGATTTATCCTAGTTTTTCTTACAAGAGAAACGCTTGGATGATGCGAGTCTTGCTCTAATTCATCCCATGTTATCCCACCTATTAAGTACCTTGCGGCTTCTTCTGGGATTTTTGTTGCAAGAAAATGAAAAATATCTTTTGACAATCCTACGCCAAAATTCGCGTATGCTGACCGCTCATGCAACGTTAACCACTCTGTGGCTTCATCTATTTGCAGTATATCCGCAAGTAGATCTTCTACAAAGAAGACTTCCACCCCCTCTTTTTCTAATGTTTTAGAAAATACATCATGCTCTTTTCCCGCTTCTTCAACGTCCAACACATCATCAAAAAGCAGATCATTACAATTACTCGGGGTTAGTCGTTCTAGAGATAGTGTTGGTTTGTGCAGTATTACTCTACGTAATCTACCAATTTCCGATCCTACATAGCATTTTGTATTCATTTTCATAAAATTCCTGTCATTATTGCAATCATTAATATGAAAAGCGTAACATATATTTCAAGTAGTAGAAATATATTTTTTAAAATTTTCTATAATCTGCAAAATGGATAGAACGGATAGATGGGATGGATATATTTAAGAAATAGACATGACAAAAGACATTTACAAACTATATATCTAATTGTGCTGGGCATGGCATATCGCAATTGCTATAGCGTCTGCTTCGTCATATGATCTTATCATAATGACATCTCTTAGATACAAATTAATCATTTTTGTCATTTGCATTTTATCCGCTACTCCACTGCCTGTAAGTGTTTTTTTTACAGTTTTGGCTTGATACTCCGTGATTTGTAAATCGTTTACTGTACACGCTAATATTGCAGCAGCGCGTGCTTGTGATAATTTTAATGATGAATTGAAGTTAGCATTAACGTAAGTATTCTCTATTGCTGTTGTATTTGGCTTATATTTATTGATAATTTTTTCAAGCTCCGCAAAAATTAAGCCTAGCTTTATCGCGAAATATTGAGATTTTTTTTGACCATTGCCTATTTTTGGTATAGAATGAATTACCCCTGAGTCTATATATGATAGGTCTTTGTTGTTTTTTTTACAAATTACAGCCCACCCAGTATGTAACAAGCCTGGATCTATTCCTAAAATTATTTTTTTTTCGTTTTTTATTTGAGCAGTAAGCATCAGTTTATTGTACCGCAAATACATTCACCTCACAATCACCTCCACTAATCAATATTCTAAATATTTCACAAAGTAAATTTAAAAATCATTATATATGCGATACAGAGTAATTGATATATTAACTTTAATATGTAATAGCCTATACATGGCGCATATACCACAATATGTACTAGATGCAGAGATATTATTATCTGAAATTATGAATATAACTCGTTCTGAGTTGATATTGCATTATGAAGAAGAATTTCCCGAAGACCTCATTGATGCTTCGAGAAAAATGGTAACTTTAAGAATAAAAAGAATACCTATTTCGCACATTTTACAAAAGAAAGAATTTTTCGGTCTAGAATTCTTTATAAATGAGCATGTTATCGCACCAAGACCAGAGACAGAATTACTTGTTGAATTAGCTATAAAACATTTTTATCAAATCACACATAAACGGCTATCTCAAGAAGAAATTTCAATATTAGACCTAGGTACAGGATCCGGATGTATCATTACATCTATTATATATTCTATAAAAAATAGCTTTCCGAATATCAACGCTATCGCGACCGATATCAGCAAGTTAGCATTAAATATTGCAAAACTAAATTTTGAAAAATATGTTAATAGTAATCATCGTTTTATAGAAAGTGATTGGTTTGATTCTTTTAAAAAAACTGATGCTAATAAATTTGATATAATTGTCTGTAATCCTCCTTATGTATCTTTAACTGAATGGTATAATTTAATGCCAGAAGTCAAAAATTATGAGCCAATAATAGCTATTAGCGACATGAGTGATGGATTAGTGCATTATAGTAAAATTATACGACAAATGCGAGATTTTCTCAAATACAACGGATTAGCAATTTTTGAATGTGGGTATAACCAATGTGATAAAATATGCAGTATTATGATAAAGCATGGTTTTTTAATTGATGGAATATATAAAGATCTTGCAGGAATAAAAAGAGCTATTGCGGTGAGATCAATATGTTAATATTTTTTATTTCGACACTGTGAACTATACTAAAAAGTCATAACAAACATAACAAAACAACTTATAATAAATAAAGCCTTCTTAAATTCAGTGTTTTACGTATTTTGATTAAATATATGTACAGAATACATATGGTGGGCGATGACAGATTCGAACTGCCGACCTCCTCGGTGTAAACGAGATGCTCTAACCAACTGAGCTAATCGCCCTCACAACAAATTAAGAATATGTAACAAACCAATCACACGATAAACAGAAAGTATAAAAGGTCAAGCATAATCTCACTCTTTAAAATCTTTTTAAACAATTTTAGAGCTGCATACAATATTCTATTACTATATCACTACTTATACTACTAAAATATGCTACCAAGCTATAGTGCGTAGTTAAAATATAGCAATGAAATAATTTCCAATTGAAAAATAATTAAGTGAAGCCCAGAACCTTCAAAAACTTATTATTTCTAAATTATCTTACTATCCAAAATATCACATAATTGGCTGTTTTACAGCATAATAAAACTCCTTCATTGCATTAAATGAACCAAGATCGTACCAATCTGTGTTTATTGGAAACATTTTAAGATTTTGACATTTTTCAGTTATTGCTTTGTCAAATGAGATATTAATTACACTACCAAAATTATTTTCAAAAGTGGGATACAGTATATCACACTGTGCATCATCATACTTATTTTTTTGATATGAGAGTTTTATAGCATTTTCGCATAAGTAATATATATCTTGCGCAAGAAATTTTATAGATTCAATTATGGTACTAACTTTTGCCATATAAATACCGCTATTCCAATAATATTCGCCTGATTCAATGTATTGTTGTATAGTACTAAGATTTGGCTTTTCTTTAAAGTCATCTACAGTAAGAGGTTTTTTTTCTTTGTAAATGTTATTTATACAGGTAATGTATTTGTAATAATAGTCACTGTACTCTATGTTAGCTCTAGATTTACATTTCATATAACCATAATTTGTTTCTGCAAAATAAGGTATTATACCAAAAAGCAATATTTCTTCGGGATTATTTATGATGTGAGATGCAGCATCTAAGAAAATGCTCAATAGATTATCCAGCTTTCCTATGTAGTGATCTGTAGGTAGTATAAGCATAATTGCATCACTATCATAATGATTCAGACATATTGCTGCTAAAGTAATAGAAATTGCTGTATTTTGAATATTGGTCTCAAATATACTTAAGCAACTTTCATAATCAATTTCTGCCAATTGTTTCTCTATTAGACTCTTGTAACGAAGATTTGAGACGATAATTGATTTACTAAATAAGTTACTCATTACACGCAAAATTGTATATTGAAATAGTGTAAAACAACCGTATAGTTTGAGAAATTGCTTCGGAACAAATTCAGTAGAAAGTGGATATAATCTCTTGCCTTGTCCACCACATAGCATAATTGGTACTATATTATTTACCATACACAGCCTTAATATTTTCACCACAGGCAAGTAAATAACAAAATATCATTTGTATTGCAACTAAAATTATAACTTTTGTTTATGTAGACTCGTTAAAGTACTTTACACTTCATTAATTACATTAATTATACTATTCCAATAAAACAAAAAAATACGAAAATACGATCTATACTAATTGTCAGATATTACCTTCCTTAAAATTAGAAGTATTGCATTATCCTAATAATAGGCTTATATATTCATTCGTATCTGTATCTGAGAATAGAGAATATAGATTAAGTAGTATGTTATATATGTGATATCACGAATAGATTTACTGCGTGATTGATGTATAACTTGTTTCCTATAATTTCAAATAATGTTCGATTGCTAGTATGATGAAAATTGCGATTATTGGAAAACCTAATGTAGGAAAATCAACGCTATTCAATAGGCTGTGTGCAAAAAATTTAGCAATCGTTAGTGAAATATCTGGTACTACACGTGATTACAAAGAGTATAAAGCTAAGCTTTATGATTTCAATTTTATAGCAATCGATACTGCTGGACTATCTACATATAAAGCAATAAAGACACCTAATG
>NZ_JAJBJC010000311.1 GCF_021811825.1 Candidatus Anadelfobacter sociabilis
AGTTGCACATTGTAGATTGTATTATTATTTCTAAAGTCAAATTACAAAAACTTGATATTAAAAGTTTTGATAAAGAGCTCCTCTCTTATACTGAAAAAGTTTGAAATAAAAATATCACTAATCTTGATCATTATCAAATATATAGTAAATTAAAAAATGGACAACCTTTATTCTTTTTACATTGCCATTTACGGAGCAATTTTATCTACAAGTATTTTTATATGGGAAGTTTACAAAGAGAAAAAGAAAAATCATATTAAGGTAGACTTTCAAACAAATGGCGTAATTTTACTTATTGGAACGGAAAGGTGTAGGTTACAAGATAAATATGAGTATCTTGTAGCAACAGTAATAAATAAAGGCTCCTCACCTACAACAATAACACGTTGGGGTGCGTATTGTTTTGAGAATTGGTACGAAAAATATTTCAATAAAAAAATACAGCGAGTTTTTTTCTGGCTCCATAATGATGATGATAATTCTATGCCTAAAAGGTTGGATTGTGGTGAATATGCAATTTTTACAGTAAAAAGGACTAGTGAATTTGAGGAATACTTATCAAAAAATCTATCAAAAAAATATTGTTTTCTAGAGATTCGTCACACGATGGGAAAAAGTACTAAAAGAGTAAAAATTAGAACTCTTGGGGATTCTTACATAAATCGTCCGAACGGATCCCTCTAGTTTCTGATCAATCGTTGTTTAGTTTCTAAATTTCTGCTTTTGACAAAGCAAAATAGGGCTGTTCGAGAAATATCCATAATTTTAGC
>NZ_JAJBJC010000049.1 GCF_021811825.1 Candidatus Anadelfobacter sociabilis
TAAAATTTTTTTCAAATTTAGAATTAGAGTGAAAAGATGGTCAGTGCATTTTAATATGATTAAAATGCATAGAACTTCATATATGCATTTAACAAAGAAGATTTGTAATAAACAAAAATGGAAGTAAAAACACTTATGAATCACTTTCTATGGTATATTAAATACTATTCATTATTATAACCTAATATCACTTATTCGTAGAATCTACAAACTTAAAGCTGCTGCGCGTTTGCTCAAAGTAAGTTGGTAATTTTACCTTTACTCTTCTATACAAAATTTTTATTGAAGTAATTACACATCTTTTTTAAAGTACATTTACTACAATTTGGATTTTTTGCTTTACATAGATATCTACCGTGTAAGACAAGTAGAATATGCGCATTTTTTATCCATTTTTTTGGAATAACTTTCATTAATGCAAATTCAGTATCTTTAGGAGTTTTTGTTTCACAAAGTCCCAAACGATTTGCTACACGAAAAACATGCGTGTCAACTGCAATAGTAGGTTGATTAAAAATAACATTTAGAATGACATTTGCGGATTTTCTTCCTACCCCGGCTAATGTTGTCAATTGTTCTATAGTATTTGGTATTTTTCCTCCAAAATCACATATAATCTGTTTGCTCATATCTATTATATAATCTGCTTTACTATTATATAGACCTATAGATTTAATGTACTTCTTAAGTTCTGTTTTTCCCAAAGCAAGCATTTTCTGAGGTGTAGGAGCTACTATAAATAGTTCAGATGTGACTTTATTAACAGATATATCAGTTGCTTGTGCTGAAAGTATTACAGCTACTAATAGTGTGTATGAGTCATAATAGTTTAATTCAATACTAGGAGTTGGAATATAGTTCTGCAAATTTTGAAATATTGATTCTACTACTTCAGTTTTCATGTTGTTGCTTACAATTTATACAAAATATAATCTATATGAAATTCACATAAAAACTATTTGAGATTTTTATTTAAATAAAAATTCTAGAACTAAATTGAAAAAATACAAAAGAAAGAAGGTCAGACTTCATTAAGAGTGCTAGAGCTTAATATCTTCTTCAGTAAATTATTCACAAAATCAGCAATTTTGTCAAGTTTGACCTGAGTAATATTAGTAATATCAATACTTTTGATTAGAATATTATGGATCAAAGAGTTCAATTTTTTAATACTAGATATTGTGGTCTAGATCTATATGCATTGTAAAACTATATTAGCTCATAATGAACATAGTTTAAAATTCTTTGCTTATCTTAATGTCTTTCTAAATTTTGTGTGTAGATATTTCATCTTTTTTACAAAATCTGCAGTAATGCTCTTACTACACTTAGAGCAATTTTCTGCAAGAAAGATTTTTGGCTCAATTTATTACTCATACAAACAATATTAAAGTTAGTTAAGATATTATAAGTAAATATTCATAAATCGAGCCAATATAACTTCTTAGTTATATAAACCAATATTTTTTCTTCTACCTACTAATATCACTTCTAGTAGAGTGAGAACTTTTTACTACACCGCGTTTCTTTAAATTATCTCTAAATAATTCTGTACAAGCGGTTATTATTTTTTCACCATATGTTTTTTCTTCACTTATAGTAGGTAACAGATTACATGCAAAATAATCAGTAAGGTCTAAAAGTTTTTCTATTAGTGGTAGTGGTACTTTAGACTTTGTATCTTTTGATAAAAGTTTGTTTATATCCATTATAATATGGTGTATCTCTTGTTTTTTTTCATCACTAGGATTTGTTATGACACTTTGCCCATATAATTTTTCGCATTGCTCTTTAAAATGCCCAATTAACGCTTGAGAAATATTATTTATTTTCTTTTCTTCATCTTTATCTGAATTTTTCGAATAAACAAAGGTACTAATAAACTTACTCAATATTTTGTTAACATTCCTTTGTGGATTATCAATACATTTTTCTGTTAACCAGTCTCTTTTTGGGCTAAGGCATTTTTCCTCCAATAGCTTTTTATATAGTTGATCAATTTGCTCATGTGTAAGATCTGTTGAATTCTTCACATTATCTATGTTATTTATGGACTTTAATTTAAAAAGATTACTTAGTGTAAGTGGTTTTGAGCTTTTTTTCTTATTAAGCTCATCACGTATAGAAATTAAGTGGTCAAAAACTAGTTTAGTAGCTTCCTCATCGGCAAATTGCATACTAATATTGCCCTTCTTAAATTTAATTTCATCGATTATTTCATCATAAAATTCACCTTTCTTGACGTTAATCGAATAAAGTGGATCTTGTATGAGAGATTTGTGTTTACTATCTTTCAATAACTTTTCTATATCAATATTATAAGTACTGGATGTAATGACATCAATAATATTTATTTTTTTTCTACTCACTTCACCTTTTCTGTCTATGACATAAGATCTGGTGTTATAATCTTTTGAGATTATTTTTTGAATTTCATCTAAGTTCTTATATATATCACCCATTTTAGTAAGATTAGGATATTTTTTAGTAAACTCCTCTAACGAATCATACTCACGACCATTAGCTGTGAATATTTGGGGATTCATTTTAAGCATAAATATTCTTAACAATTCTAGCTGTATAGTTTTGTTAAGATCAAATTTCTTATACTCATTATTATTATATTTCTTCTTTTGATTTTTGCCCAGTTCCTGATTTAAAGAATTCTTAATATTTACTAAATAATTATTTGAATCTAAAAGTGTTTGCTCCAAATTTTTATTCTTTTTCATTACGTCGCAAAACATTTCTAAATAATTTAAATTTTCTACAACACTAGTATCAATAAGCATACTAGTATATTTACTTTTATTTGTGTGCAGTTTGTTTAGTAGTTCTTTGTAATTATTTAAGAACTCTTCGCGATGTTCTATTGCCTTATCCAATATACTCCTTACCTTTATTATCCCCTTATGGGCTATATAGATTTTTTGGTCTTCCTTAGGAGAGAGTAAAAATTCTACGCTATTGTTTGCGCTCGAGAGTAATTTATTTAATGTTTCCTTGTGATTATCAGGACTTAATGAAGTAATATGATCTGATGTGATCTTTTTAAATTTTTCCCAACTTTTTTGTAGCATTTTTTGTCCTTTTAGTGTAGGATTTGCTATATCAAATTTGCGAGCTTGAGATATTAGTTCATTTAATGAGTCTGTGAATTTTTCGTGTTCCTTCTTATCAAGTATGAATATTAAATCATCAATTCGATTGCAAGTATTGATCATTGTATGCTTATGGAGTCCCCTATACCGCTTTGCTTCATGAGTACGCATATCTTTATCGCCATGAAAATCGCTTTTGCTCATTATTTCAGATCTGTTAATATTAAATGCTAATTCTGCAATTGCATCTTTTGACCATAACAAATCATTTTTAATCGTTAACTTTATGTCTTCTGTAGTAGTGCTGCTAAAATATAGATTGAATTTATTATAATAATTATACCAATTTATTACCGCATCGTATAACTCGCTTTCTAGAATATTATCCTTATCTAACAACTCTTTAAAGGCTTCGTCAAAAATAGATCGGTTTGATGTATCTTTGTCTTCGGGTAGAATTCTAGGTTTTAGATCCATTCTTAGAGTCTCTAGCTCATCTCTAAATGAACTTAATAATTTATATTTTAGCGCTTTACGTTCTACTCGTTCTTCTAGTTCAGCTTCAGTGAGTGGTGATTTTTTTGATGTTTTCTTAGTTGGTTTTTTCTTTAATGACATTAATTGATTATAATTTTCATTGAACGTATAGCGAAGCTTTTGATATTCATCACTCTCTGCTATAGCTTTAGCATTTTCGCTTAATGATGGATCTGCCAATAATTTCTGCTTCTCATTTTCATAACGGCCTTTTTCCTCTTGTTTAGTGTGATATACGTACGTATTTTCAGAAGCATCTGTAAAACTTAAATCATCGCTGTTGTCAAAAGTTAAATCATTGTCATATTTTGTATTTTGTAATTTAAAATCATCTATAGAATTGCCATACTGTCTATTGTGTAATATATTATTGTACCATTTTTGTGTGGCTTGTGTTTTTTGAAGATTGTATTGGTTTTTAAAATCATCATTTATGATAATTGTTACATCACCTTTGATAGAATCTAGTGCTGTTTTAAATAATTCTAGATGCATATTTTTTGTAAAATTCACTACCTTAAGATTTTTATATGAATTAAGTAATTGTGTTATTGCGGCTTTATTATCATTAGATTGTACATAGCTATATGGAATATTTATTTCTTCAGCTACTAGGTTGTAATATATTTTAATTGGATTATCGATATCATCTTTTGTTTCTTGTGCTGGTATTTCTAATTTAGAAAATATTTTTAATGCTTCAGATACAGTAAGATATGGGTTATTTTTATATAGTTGGTTGTACTGAAAAAATTCATCCAACATACTATCTTTGACATTTATTTTTAAATCTTCTCTACCAGTACTTTTTAAACCTTGTAAAGTATTGTATAATCCTTTCAAATATGGTACATTTATATCGGTTTGCTTATCATCTTTTCTTAAATTAAGTGTTGTGAGGTTCGGAAAATACTCTTTTAAGATATTTGCAAAATTATTTTCACTTATTATCTCTAACTCGCCGCAAGTAATCTCCTGAATATCCTGCAGCTTTTTTACTATAGAGCGATACTTTCCTTGAATGAGCGTTTCTTTTATTTGTTCTATACTATCTTTTGTATTCGGATTATTAAGAATATCTTTTGCATTATCCAATTTAGAAAAAATACTTTCATTAAAACCTAATCTTACTCCAGAGTCGCTTAATATAGGCAATGACCGATCTAGCTCAGCAGCAATATCAACTATGTTACTGTGCTGCAATTGATAATTTTTGAGTGCTATTGACTCTGCTTCTTCTATTTGTTTCTTTTCTTGTGTAGCAACTTTCTTGTGAATATTATCGATCGATTGTTGTGTTAGATCTATTTTTTCATAAGTTTCGTCATTTAGTGAAAAACTTTCTGAATTCATATAATCACAGAAAGATCTTAAATTATTTATTACACTTTCTCTATTACTAATATCTGCAAGGTCTGGAGAAGTATATTCATTTTGGATGATAGTTTTATAATAATCATCATTTTCTGCAAAATATTCATCAATCTCTTCTATGCTCTGTGATATTTCTGCTACAAGATTTTTCCTCTGACTATTGTCGTAACTTTTGACATTATTAAATAATGTGTCTAATTGATGTTCAATTTGCTTAATGTACTTTTGAAGTTCCTTATCGGAATTTTCATGGAATGTCTCAGATTTGTTTAAAAACGCATCCCTCTTTTTCTCATTCTCTTCTATTTTTTCTGAAGAAATGTCAGCTAGCTTATACATTTCGCCCGTAACATCCTCAATGTTATTAGTGATATTTTTTAACTCTGATTCTTCAAGTGAATATTCTGTATTCTTTGTTAGTGATAAAAGTTTTCCCAGAGAAGTATCTAAAAGATCTTGATCTTTAGGAAGATTGTGATACCCATTATTTTTTACAATTTGTATTAGGCCCAAAGCTGTGATATCGCCATGTTGCGAATTCTCTAAATCTCTATTATTCATATATGCCCTCCTATTTATAAGTAGATTTTACGTATACTAATAACACACTTAAAATGTGCATTAATTAAAATTATACAACTTTTTTATAAGGGAAACAAGTGTAGAAGCGCAAATTTACTGCTTAGTAAATTGCTGTTTATTTATGTAAATATTTTTATCAATATCTATTTTAAATAACTAAATTTACTGTACAATTATTGCGCAATTTCAGCTATTCTCTAAAGTATTTTGTAATTTTACCCTTTTTAACATCTTTTCTACAGTGGCTGTAACACTATCATATGTGTTATCAATAATAATTGCACCTTTTGCTGCTACTGCTGGTGCAATATTTCTGTTTTGATCACGATTATCTCTTTCTTGTATATCACTTAGTACTGATTGGTAAGTAATATTTTTACTATCATACATACTATTCTTCAATTGCTCATACCTTCTTTTAGCTCTAGCCTCTTGAGAGGCTATAATAAAGAATTTATAGTCAGCATCGGGAAATATTACGCTTCCTATATCTCTACCATCCATTACAAGCCCTGTTTTTCCTACTGCAAAATGACGCTGTATCATTATCAACTTATCTCTTAGCTCTTTTATAGTTGCTATAATTGAAGAATATTGGCTAATTTCTCGAGTCTCTAAGTGTTGTGGTTTAGATATATGTTCTAGCAGTATATCTATGGTTAAAGTACATCCTATCTCCATAAGTTTTTTATATGTAAAATCAGTGTGTTTTATATTGCTTTCATGTATATCTAATTGTGCTTGGTATGCTAAAAATGCAATCACCCTATAAACATAACCACTACTGAAATAATCAAAATTTAAACTATCTGCCAATTTTTTTGCTATAGTACCTTTACCTGCAGCTGAAAGACCATCTACTGCGATAATAATAGTATGATTCATTATTTGTTCATTAATCTTCGGCATTATATCGAATTCATTATTATTTTGTGTATTTTTATTTGTATTAATTAACATTCTTCAAGCAATTTTTTTACTAGCAAATCCATTTGCCATATACGGGAGCCTTTAATAAGGATAATATCGTTTTCTCTGATATTAGATTTTATATAGGGGAATAACTCAAGAGAATTTTCAGCAAATACTCCACGCATTGCACTAGGTATTATATTAAAAATATCTTTCATCTGCTGACCAATTGCAAATACTAAATCTACATTTGTTTCTTCAAGTTTATTTTTAATCTGCATATGAAAATTGCGAGAATATTCACCTAATTCCTCCATATCAGCTAAAATTGCTATACTACGACCATTTCTATGTTGTTTTTGTTTGTATAGTTTATCTAATGCAGCTGCTAAAGCAATGGGACTAGATGAATATGAATCATCTATAATTAATACTTTATTTGATAGAAAGTAAATTTTACCTCTCCCTTCTAATGCCTCAAAGTTTTGTATGTTTTCTGCGCATTCTTCGAGTGAAACATCAAGCGCTGCTGCCGTTGCTAAACTAGCAATGCTTGCATATAAAAAAGATTCACCTACTTCGTTAATTTTATAGTGAATTTTTTTATTGTGATATTTTACTGAAATATTCATACTATTTTCATTTAGCGTTGTATAATCAACAAGACGAACGTCTGATTTATGATGCTTGCCAAATGTAATAATTTCTAATTCTCTTTCTATTGCCTTATTTTGTAGTAAATCATAGTATTTGTTATCACGATTCAATATAACTTTATGTGGATTATGCATTGATTCAAAGATTTCCGATTTTGCATGTGCTATATCGTTTAAATCATTAAAATGTCCTATATGTACTGGATTAATATTTGTTATAACAGCAATCTCAGGCATTACTAGATGGGATAATTTTAACATTTCTCCTCTATAACTTATACCCATCTCTAAAATAGCTATTGATGATGAAGGTTTTATTTGCAAAAGGGATAGTGGTACGCCTATTGAACTGTTGTAATTTTTTTGGGTTGCGAAGATTTCTTGTTTTTTTTTATTCTTTGTACTAAGTGCTATTTTAAGCATTTCTTTCGTGGTAGTTTTTCCTATGCTACCAGTAATACCAATTATCTTTCCGTAAAAATTTCTTCTTGCATACATTGCTAACTCATTTAAAGCTTCTCTAGTGTCTTTTACTAT
The DNA here is from genome assembly GCF_021811825.1 of Candidatus Anadelfobacter sociabilis. Taxonomy (GTDB): domain Bacteria; phylum Pseudomonadota; class Alphaproteobacteria; order Rickettsiales; family Midichloriaceae; genus Anadelfobacter; species Anadelfobacter sociabilis. The sequence goes on from NZ_JAJBJC010000049.1 coordinate 7,700, forward strand.
AATGCATTTCTCAAGAACTTTAGGAGCTAAATTAGCAGATGCTTCCGCATCTATTATACATAAACTTGCTTTTTGCTGTAGTGCTTGTTCTGCAAATGCACCTCCATTCACTTTTAGACCTTTTATTCCTATGAAAATATTTCCCTTACTGATATTATTACTATCAAATGACAATGATTCGATATTATCATATTCTTCAGATTCATGATCTATCAAGCTTCCGCAAAAAATCGATATTGGTTTTAATATATTTTTTATAACAGATATGTCACAAATACTTCTATCAAACTTCTTCATGATTTTTTAGACGATATAGAATAGTGGTTTTCTGCTAGTAAAATAAAATACAAAAAATAGTATCACCAATACATCGCAGTACAATAATAGTATTGAAAGTATTTCTCATTTTCACACTACATTTATTTTTTTATTTATTAAAGACCTTACTCATCATATGATGGATAGATCATTTTATCTAGAAAATTTATATTTAAGTCATTACTCTTTATCTATGTAAAGAAGATGTTTTTCTACTGTGTTAAAAATTTTATTTCATTCTCTAGTATATATTTTAACTTATCAGAATATTGCTGTAATCGATGCTTTCCATATTTTACAATTATCGAAGATTTTTTCATAGATACTAGATCTATATCCTCTATTGTACTTACTTTAAGGTTATATGCTAAAAAATATTCTATCATAGTAAAGAGTGTAATTTTATTAAAAATTTTTCTGAATTGATGTCCTTCATTTGGATACAACAAATAAACTACAGGAACATCTTTTTCAGCTATATGTTTCACCATATTTGATACTTGAGATTCATTTACTCTTGGATCATTTGCGCCGTGCACAATTAGCAACGGCTTAGTTATTTTATCTATATGTGAAATAGGTGACCTCTCTAATAATTCTTTTTTTTCTTTTTCCTCTTCTATATCTCCTCCTAGCATTTTATTTAGAAGAGTTTTCATTGGTTTCCAGTACGGTGGGACAGTTTTAGCAAGGAACGCAAGATCAGTAGGACCTACAATATCTACAGCGCAATTGAATATATTAGGTGATTCAATTACTGCCATTAATGATTCGTATCCACCATAACTACCTCCCAAGATAGCTATTTTATCTCTAGATGTAATTTTATTATTTATAGCCCATTCTACTGCATCGATTATATCAGTATGCATCTTTTTTCCCCATTCTCCAAAGCCTGCGCGTAAGAAATTTTTTCCAAAACCGGATGAACCACGATAATTCACACTCAAAATAGCATAACCTCTACTAGCTGCCCATTGGTGAATTGGATTCATCTCCCAATAATCTCTATGTATTGGACCGCCATGAACTAATACTATCATTGGAGATAGGTTATCAGTATTTGCTCTAGTATTGAATAATTGTGATGTATAACTAGCCGACATCTTATTAAATTGTGGGTGTGTTAATGGTAATGTGAGATATGATTCAAGACTTAATCCATCGCGAGCTTTAATGGTAACTGGATGCATAGGTGCTAATTTATACTGACTGAGCTCTGGATTATTTGTAAACAGAAATTCCCTATTTTTTGTAACTCTATTATAAAGATAGTAGGAAGTAGGTGATATATCAGATGAATAAGCTATGATCCATAAATTATCATTCAAAGTCCTATCTGTGACATCTATCTCTTTATTAGTTTCATTTTTGCTAAGGTTATAGAAATCTTCTAATAAATTCTTATTGAGTATTTCATAGTGTCTTTTTTGTTTTGTATAAAAGACAATTTCTGGGATTTTTTCTCTTCTATGTATTATAACTTTGCCTATGTCTACATCATCATTTAAATAAATTTTCTCTACTGCGTTTGTTTTAAGATTCAGTAAAAATAACCCTGCAGTATCTGAATTACGTGAGTCACTGATATATACATTTTTACCATCTTTAGTAAAATCTAGTACATGTACGGTATTAAATTCTTCTGGTTTAATTTCTAATATTTGTTTTAGATTGGATTTAGTAATTGTGTTGTTTTGATTATTGATTTTTATATTGGATTTGGATGTATTTACATCATTTGAAACTAATTCTTTTTCTGTTAATTGTGTAATATCTTCTACTATAAAATTCCCATTGTCTGAAGATTTTGTTGCAAATCTCACTTTTAAATCATCATCTATTGTAAAATCTAAATACTTATTGTTTTTTAGAAGCAAAGTCATCTCACCAGTAGTAATATGAATCTTATAGAGATCAAAGAATCTTGGATCGCGGTTATTAAGACCAGCAATAATATAATTTGGATGTTTATGACTAACCTTTAACAGCTGTGCATTAACGTTTGAAAAAGGTGTCAGATCTTTGGTTTCTTTAGTTGTAATATTAATGGAGTATAAATGATATTTTTCATCACCACTTACATCTTTCGTATACAATATATGTTCATTATCGAAAGCCCAAGTGTGATGTTGAACATTGTCTTCCTGTTCATTTGTTAATATTAATTCCTTCAAACGATCGTGGGTTTGGGTAATCACTACATTGGATATACCATCTAGGTTTTCAATTGGAGAGATATATGATATAAATTTTCCATCAGGACTAATCTTGACATTAGAGACTTTTGTAGAACCAAATAACACTCTTCTTGGAATAATATTTTGATTATCCACAACTCCTTTATCACTCACTGTGGTATGTGACCTTTCATTCATATTGTACACTAGATATACAGCTAATAAATTAAATAGTACCAATAGTAAAATTTTTACTCTTTGCGACATTGTAAAAGATACTAAGAAGAATATATAAAAATTATTATACTACGTAAAACTTGCCAAAATTAGTTGCAGAATACATATATGGCCTAGCAATTGTGACTTTTTCTTAAACATTATTTTTTTGTATCGTTTTTTGCTACAATTACTAATGCTGGTCTTAAAAGTCTTTCATTAATCATATAACCAGCGCGTATTACATCGTACAGTGTATCATTTTTTTGATCGCCAGTTTCAATACTAGAAATTGCTTGTTGTAAATTATGATCAAATTGCTCACCTTTAGCTGGCATTATTCTGGTTATACAATATTTTTCACAAATCTTTTCGAGAGATTTAATAATCAATTCTATTCCGTGTACT
>NZ_JAJBJC010000312.1 GCF_021811825.1 Candidatus Anadelfobacter sociabilis
GAGTTTGATCCTAAAAAAAGAAAAGATAATAATGTCAAGCAGCCACTACTAAATAATGCAGCTTCTAATGGTGCAGCTTCTCTTGCCGAGATTCAGGAGAATTTATAAACAAAATATCTAGAAACATTGGATCTTTAACAAATATATCAAAGAATTTAGGTAAAGGTAAAATGAGCGAACAAGAGCGAGATTCAATGAATAGACTACTAAACGATACCTCTCGCATGTTCCTAAGTAGTAAAGAATTACTTGAAAATTACAAAAAGCCAGATGCAGATACATACCAACGTAAATTTGGAATGATAAAGAAGCAATTTGAAGTTGTTATGGAGGAAATACAGAGAGGAGAGAAGTTAGAGATTACTAATGCAAGAAAAACACATGTCGTACAAGAAGAACAAGAAAACCTTAGACAAACTGAAGAGTACAAGTCGAAAATGGGATTGCAAGTTAAGATCCTTGAAGAATCTGACTATGTCGATTCTATTATCCAAGACCGACAGAAGGATATAGATAATATTTCAAAAATCATGAGTGATATTAAATCTATAGCTCTCGATTTTAATGTGGAAGTTGAAGCGCAAGGAACTAAGCTTGAAGATCTTGATCATAATATGGGAAATGTAGCTCTTAATACAAAAGAAGTTGCTAATGCTGCTGCGAAAAGCTCAAATACAAAAACAAATAGCAGTGTAGAGAAAGAGAAACTATCTGATTCTGCTGAAAACAACGAGCAAGTTAATGAAGTAAAAGCAATAAAG
>NZ_JAJBJC010000313.1 GCF_021811825.1 Candidatus Anadelfobacter sociabilis
ATATACAGAAAGTAGCGCAATTGATAAGGCAAAGTTAGCAAATATACTTGCCTTCAATGTGTGCAGGTACAAAAACAGTTCAATTATGTAAAAAACATTTTAATAAAACTCTATTAACCTAGCATAAAATCTTATGATGTCGTGCAAGTGCACTAGCTATCTTCTTAAATTTGTTGCTCAATACTTATTTATTTAAGTTACTTATTTGCTTCTTCTTCCTCTTCTTTATGTATTCTTCTGCTACATATCTGAAGTATCATAAACTGCTCTCCTATTATTACTGATATCTTTATTCCATCAAATATACTTCTTATAAATGCTGGCTCTCTTTTAGCTACTTTACTTCTTTTCTCTAATCATTGAAATCTGACATATTCTACTTAGTACAACTTATACTCTTCTTTTTAAAAAATTTTAGTTTTTATTATATTCTTTTTGTAGCTAATTACTTTTTATGTTTTTAATATGATCAAATTTAAGATTAAGTGCTTCATAAGGTTAATATGTTAGTATATAATATAGCTTTCATTTATCTTTTGTGTATTTTCTTATTTTTTGCGTCTTAAAAATGCAGGAGTTTCTAACAAGATTTTTTTATCATCTTCTATTTCTAAATTATATTTATTTTCTCTACTATCTTCTATTATTTTCTTTGATCTAAACATTTTACTAAAAATACTATTTTTCAATTCTTGCTTCTTACTTTGTTCTGATAGATTTTCATTTTTGTTGCATTCATTACCAGTATTTTCACTCCAT
>NZ_JAJBJC010000314.1 GCF_021811825.1 Candidatus Anadelfobacter sociabilis
ACACCTTACCAATTTAGTAGTGACTTTTGATTTAGTTGATACAGATAACAATAGATCTAAGGGGGAAAAATTGCACTTTACTAAAAATGATGAATTAAGCAGTATAGAAATTCATGGTTCTACAGGTAATAATCGTAATATTAATATTGATGAATTTGTAATTACACTATCAAGTCAGGATGATGTGTATAATTGTGCTATTGTTGACCCGCGGTATGTGGGAGATGTGGAATTGAATCTCATAGCATGTCTTGAAAATAAAATGCCCAGAGACGACCTTGAGGACTATTTAAGAAATCCGTTTAAATATATGGATACTTGTATTATGATGCGTATGAAAGTTGAGATGGACAGTTCAATTAGAGGTGTTTATGACAAGTGGGTGTCTGGTTATGATAAATTCATGGATGAATTTGTGGATTATCGTCTTGATCATCATGAAAAGGAGTTTCATTTTATGATTGGTCATCATTAAGAAAGGTGCTTAAAACCATTTAGATAAACAATATAACTAGATATTCAAATTCTATCTGTACGTACTTTACAATATCTTAATTTAAAAGATCGCTTTTATGTGTGTAGGAATTAAAGGGTAATAAGCATTATTAATTAGATGTAGTGAGGATATTCACTTGATTCCTTAAAAGGAGAGGGGGGATATATATATGACACTGTCTGTTATGGGTTATATGAAGTTTTTGTGTTATATCATAGATTTATACTGTACATTTGCTCTCGTATTTT
>NZ_JAJBJC010000315.1 GCF_021811825.1 Candidatus Anadelfobacter sociabilis
ATCTTCTTTCGACTCACATACTATTTGTATTGTATATTTCTCGTAGTTCATGATGATATTGTTTTTCGTTATTGCTATGTCAGCATAGCACTTTTATTTCATATCGCAACCTCTATATTACAGGTCCATAACAAAGATGATGCGAGTGCATTATTAAGGAATGCAATGAATGAATTGGTGAGACAATGGTATCGGTAAATTAGCTCTTTTAAGGCTAAGAATTATCCACAAAAAGAAGCAAAAACTCCAAAAGGTACTATTAATGGTACTGTCACAAATTTTGATAATATTACATATACTCTAGCTTATTACTCAAAACCGTCTCAACATCTTTTGTCTGGGATGGGGTATTTCTGGTGATTAAGCTATAAACCCCGTTGTATCTCAATCTCAAGATATTTATCATGGATCCTCATTTTGAAAGATTTTGAATGGAACCGCCTTACAATTCAGATATATTGATGCTTCTATGAGCAATTAACGAAGTTGCTGGGTTTAGATCTATATATTTATATTCTAGCTCTATAAAATGAGCTGATGGGTGTAGATAAAATTCAAGCCAGAAGCTAATAAAGTTGCTATTGTTCGTTTACGCACATATTCCATCGGAACTGTAATATAGAGGTTGCGATATGAAATAAAAGTGCTATGCTGACATAGCAATAACGAAAAACAATATCATCATGAACTACGAGAAATATACAATACAAATAGTATGTGAGTCGAAAGAAGATAAAA
>NZ_JAJBJC010000316.1 GCF_021811825.1 Candidatus Anadelfobacter sociabilis
GCGCTTTATTTCCTTTTCGTATGAAAGGAGTTCTGGTTCTGACCAGTAGAATTTTGATCAAGTGCATCGATCTCTAGGCTTGTATGAACGCTTTTTGTAGATATTTGTAGCAATAGTTGAGCTAAATTTATCATTCCATGCTCTAATACTTTCATAACTTACATCTATACCGCGATACAGCAAGATCTCAGCTAATATCTCGCAGGCTCAGCGAATATCGATGATATAATAGCGCTGTATATTTTATAATCTCACCAGTGCACTTATGTCTTTTGTATATCTGCTCTTTTTATCTTATTATTTTTAGACACTTTATTCAACTCTCCTCTAAATCTCAATACTTAACTTGACTGTGCCATACAAACTACTATCGCTGTGCAACATATCATTTTATGCTTTTATTGTCAAAACGCTCCTACGTACGTATAAGTCATCTAAGAAATTAATTTTAAACCGCAGTATTCGACGAAATGTCTAAAATCCTTATCTCTAGTAATTAATGGTATATCGTGATCTACGCAAATTTGCGCAATCAAAGTATCAGCCAGCCTAGCTTTTAATCCTACATTAAGTAATTTTGCACGTAGAAGACCAACTCTTTGCCAATAGTTTTCAACTATCTCTAAACTAGGCATGTTGATCAACACTTGTTTAATTTCAGTAGGCATTTTAAAATCACTTAACATTTCCGATAAAACAACGGGAGGTAATACTATAACCCCACTTGTAGCATAAAT
>NZ_JAJBJC010000116.1 GCF_021811825.1 Candidatus Anadelfobacter sociabilis
ACTTAGGATAGCAATAAAATTCATTACTCTTATTGATCCGCGTCATATTCGATTAAAATTTATATTCTTTATTTAATTTATGCTTAGATTTCTGCTTATTTGCATTTCTTTATAAAAATGAACTTAAAAAAATTAATTGCTGAATTGTATAAAAATACTAATACTTCGAATTAATGCTTTATTTCTATACTATATAATATACTAATCAGATTAAAAATGATAAATTCTAAGCAAATTCTAAACTAATTCTGGCTTATATTAACTAAATGAGCTAAAATATCATATTTACATTTCTTAATACAATGTTAATTACATAAACTTAAAATCAGAAGGATTCAGTTTCAGGGAAATTTTATCATCTCTTTTAGAAATTTAGATCCATCTGAACAAGTTTTACCATCAAGACCCTTCCCCAAACCCACTCATTTTAATTTTCAATTTAATTGATTATAATCGTAAAACACTTAAAGTCTTTAAAATGAAGATTCATAAAAATTCATTTGAGTAGTCAGATTGTTTTACATCAAAATTTATTTCTTGATTTCACTTTCAATGTTGAGAGTGAATAAATCATTAAAAGGCATGTGATGTCTGTCTCCTCCAAAAATTACCATTTGGTTTCCCCATAAATCAGCTGAATGACCATCTCTTGGTCTTGGTCTATTTCCTACTACTTTAGCTGTTCTTTTGCTTTTAGTTGGTGAACTTCCCATCATATCTGGACTATGAGATTTCAGGTCTATTTTCCTTTTCTTTAAAGAAAGATAATAATTGTCAAATCCCTTGCCAGAATTTTTAATAAGGAAGGAATTCTTCATTGATAATGAAGTTGGAGAGGTCAGCATGCTATCTTCAAGTGGGTTTTTCTCAGCATCTCTCTTCTTTTTCAATGCTTTTTCTAATCTTTGCTTCTTAATCATTGAGCTATCAACCTAGACAAGTTTTATGTTAAATTTGATGAAATTACATAATATTGAGAAAATTAATTCAAGTAAACAATATAGTTCTTATTTCAAGGATTCCCAAAACAGTAAATTTTTATAAATCAATTTAAAATAAAAAATTCAGAGCAAAGTAGAAACTAATAAAGGGTGCTTTCTAGTCACTTTCTTTCTTAATAATTCTAAATGTTTCTTCTTCTTTTAATTAGATTTAGCTAAATTATTACGTGTTTATTCATAAATCTACTTTAAAAAATTATTGAGTCAAAGTAAAGAATTTCCAATTATATGCATATCATCATTCTTTGCTTAAACTCCACCCCAAAAATGATCAATCTATTTCAGATTTAATATAATCTAATTGATTATGTATAAATAGCACAAGATAACACCCGAGACAATCCAAATCAATATGATTCCATTTCTATTAGTATAGAATCTAAATTGACTTCTCCCATCTCTCTCAAAGCACTTACTGAATACTAAAATATCTATCTTATTGTCTTAGAAAGAAAAATTGCAAAATTTTATCAATATTTTTCAGTAAATATCATAAGCTATATCTAATTCACAAAAAAGAGGAAAATTTTGAGTTTATTTTTATTTAATGAGAGTAAAAGAAGATCAATTGTGATATGAAGTCAAGCAAATAATAAAGCTGTTTTTTAATAATTATTTCTCAAGTAGAATCTATTCTATACTATATTTAGATATTAAGCCTAAGTTTTCAATTTATAATTTAAGTTAACTTTAAAGAATTTCAACTTTGGATAAATATATTTTGAAATAAAATTATATTTTTACTAAATTTCTAATGATAATCTTAAAAAATATTAGAAATATTACTTAAGTTAATCATATCTTAATATGAACTTTACATTATTAGGATATTTTGACAATTTTGTTTTATTTAAGAATAATGCATTTATATATTAATTGGGTATTTTTAATACTCATTTTACAAAAACTATTGCTTCTAATATTATAATAGTCTGGATTACAATGGAGTCTTGCTTATATTTTCTAATAAGACTTTTCAAGAGTTCAAAGATAATTTAAATATATTTTATAATATAGAAGGTATATTCTTACAAATTCATAAAAAAATTATATTAATAAAATAAGTTCATATTATTAAAAATTTGATGATCTTGAATTTTAATTTGAGATAAAATTAAAAAATTTAGTTAAAATGCATGTAACATTTATAAATTAAATGTTTCCTTATAGAATTTATATATCTTGAAAATAATAAGCGTAATTTTAAAAGACATATCAGTAATATGGAAAGGATTTACCTCAAAGATGCTTGTATGTATTGCTTTCTTTCCTTTTGTCTTCTTTAAATTCATAGAGAAGTTATTAGGACTTTCAGCTTGGAATGAGTTTGAGTTTTTATGCATTGGTGATGGACTTCTGGTTGAATCAGCTCTATCTAATTTCTTAGTTTGCCCATAAGCTCCTGGAGATCCTCTATGAGTTGGGCTATCAAATTCTTCAAATAGAGTATACCAGCTATTACCTTTTATATCAAAAGCGTATCAATCTCCAAGCTCCTTTGTAAGTTCATAGATACCTCCAAACATCACTAAGAAATCTTTGTATGTAATAAGAGTTGCACCTGATCTTTCAATTGGAATATCACCTTTCTGTTCAATCTTTTTCCAAGTTTTAATTGAAAGATTGAGTTGCCACATGTCGTTTAATTTATTTCGATCTGTATCTTTTCCTCCAAAAATATATAATGAGTCACCATACACTGCAGCTCAATGATTCGATCTTTCTAATGGAGCATCAGAAGTTTTAATTTCTTCCCATTTATTTTCTTTAATATAGTAGAACCAGAGGTCATTTGACTTTCATCCGTTGACATTACCTCCGAAAACAACTATTATGTCGTTCCAAAGATTAGCTGAATGTTCATCTCTTGGACTTAACTTTACTCCTCCATGAGTCTTAATTCATTTCCATTCATTAGTTGTAACATCGAATTCAAACATTTTCTCGTTATCCTTCTCAAGGTTAGATCCTCCAATAAGATAAGCTTTATTTTCATACCTAATAAGCTTATGATATGCAATTTTTCCTGGTTTTTCTAGCCCTCTTTGAGTAATTTCTTCCCAGTTATTCTCAGCAGTTTTAGGATCAAGGTTAATCTTATATAGCTTTTCAAAAGTTCCCTCACGTATATCAAAACCTCCATGTATATAGAAATAATTATCATATACAAATGAAGCGTGATACGATCTTCTCCTTGGTGCTCTTCCTGTTACTCTATACTCTTGCCAACTTTTATTATTCTCTTCCTTATCCAAATCATCTCTATCTTCATAATGATCAGCGTTTTTCTTCGTGTTAACATGAAGTTGTCCCCCATGATGTGCTTTACTCTCCTCGTCATTTTTATTGGCATCTGCTCTTGATGCTGGTTTTGAGCCAGAAGTAGCATCCTTATTATCATGCATTTCAGCATCTTTTCCACTTTCCATTTTATCCTCTTCCATCTCTGCGAATAAAATCTTCCATCGGACCTGTAATATAGAGGTTGCGATATGAAATAAAAGTGCTATGCTGACATAGCAATAACGAAAAACAATATCATCATGAACTACGAGAAATATACAATACAAATAGTATGT
>NZ_JAJBJC010000317.1 GCF_021811825.1 Candidatus Anadelfobacter sociabilis
ATGTTGCTCATAAGTTGAGCAGAGAAACTTGGAAAGGATAAATATGAAGATTTTGCAAAACATTGATATGGCAAGAACATGGAGATTTTTACAGGTGTATCAAATTTTGTTACATTAATAGGATTTGCTATAACATATCTTGTGTATATTAAAACATTAATTCCTCATATTCTTGAGATTGCAATGGGAGTAGAAAATGTTCCAAGCATGTTAGGTGAGGTTCAGTTTAAAGGCGAACTTGTATGGGCATCAATTTATGTATTTTTTATTTTAATTCCTATGTCACTTCCAAGAAAAATTAATACTCTTCGATTTTCATCACTAATTGGAGTTATTTGTTCAGCCTATTTTATTCTATTAATCATGTGACTATTCTTTTTTGATAGAAAACTAGTGCCAAATATTGGGAATAATTTTGTTAACGCTTCTTATTTTAATTTTACAATCGGAGGTATGATTCATGCTATTCCTTATATTAATTTCAATTATTTATATCAACCAAATGTTCCAATAATCTATAGAGAATTGCATCATAAATCTTATTCAAATATGCAAAAGGTTATTTTCTATAGCTCTTTATCTGTTGTAATTATGTATGTTTTAGTTGGTTCATTTGGATATCTAGGACTTGTTGGACACTATACTGGACTTAGTGTGCTTAACTCAAAGAATGATATCCTTGAAGTTGAATATGACAGCATCGCATTTGATATTGGAATAGTTGCTCTACTTCTAA
>NZ_JAJBJC010000318.1 GCF_021811825.1 Candidatus Anadelfobacter sociabilis
TAGCGTTTAAATAGCATCGGGATATATAAATACAGTACAAGTACATGATATAATCTACGTTAATGACATATAGGATTATAAAGAGGATTACAATACTATATGATTTAGAGAAGAGCGCTCTTGGAAAGGATAAAGTATAGCTTAAGCTGGAACGGCTGTAGACAGCAGTGCGTACAGGGTATGGTATAGAGGTTTGTAAGTGCTGTGATGTGATGTGGGTAGTTGCTAGGACTGGGGTGCCTTGGGGGCGTTAGCGAAGGAGTATGGCAAATGGTCGGGCGGTACACACAAGGTTTATGAGACGGGTAAAAGCTGGATTTGGCAGATGATATTCAATACCTTTGCGCTAGATGCTGACAATGAATGGATCATGATTGACTCCGCAATAATAAGGGCGCATCAGCATTCAGCTGGTACTTTAAAATATAGAAAATGTGATGTAAGAACAAGTGCTAGGAAGGTCGAAAGTAGGCTTTAGTAGTAAGCTACATGCTGCACGCGATGCTCTCCTCACTAACAACATTAGATTTTTTGTAACAGCAAGGCCAAAGATCTGATTATATCAAAGCGTCAGATCTCATAGATGCGTAAAGTATGTCAATTAATTGCTGACATAGGGGTGCCAACGCAAATACAACATCCTAGATCCTGCAAAATGCACAGAAACTGAGGCCGTTATACCATTATTTGACTATGCCTAATTTATACCTTCAATAAACGTCACAACACTGCAT
>NZ_JAJBJC010000319.1 GCF_021811825.1 Candidatus Anadelfobacter sociabilis
TACTAAACATTTCTGCATTAGATACATATAGTAAAAAGCACGAATAAATGCAAAAAATAGGAAAAAAAATCAAAGATTTAATCATAAAAATACTACTAATAACTGTAGCTATCAGCTTTGTTATATGGGGTATAAATGGAGGACGCAGCACAAAAGAAAGTGACTGGGTTATTAAAGTCGAAAATCAAGAACTCTCTTATAGCGATTGGCAAAAATCTCTTCATAGCGAGATGGAAAGAATGAAAAAATACCATCGAGAATTTAATAAAAAAGGCAAAGAATATGATGAATATGATTATTTGTTTCATATAACAAAGCTTAAAGTATTAAAACAATCAATAAATGAAATGATCTTGCTAGAAGAAGCAAAAAGACTTGGCATATCAGCTAGCGATGCACAAATAAAAAAAGAGCTACAAAAAATAGACATTTTCCTAGACAAAAAAGGCAGATTTAGCAAAAAAATATTTCATAAAATAATGCAGAATAATGGACTTAGTGAGTCAGCGTTTATAGAAAAACTAAAAGATCACATAATGCGTTCACAAATGATGGAAATTTTTATTCCACATAAACAACCTATGGCGCCACAAATAAAAGATGCATTAATAAGATCAAAACACATTGAGAAAGTAGTAGATCTTTACAAAATATCAGCAACAAATACTAATGTTAATTTTAAATTACACACGCCTAAAGATGAAGTGCTACAGGATTTTATCAACAAGAA
>NZ_JAJBJC010000320.1 GCF_021811825.1 Candidatus Anadelfobacter sociabilis
TAAAATAATGAGGTACTATTTTGTCTTTAAATAAATACTCAGTCCATATAGGTGATGGCTTTAGTTTGTGCTTTCTTTTTCTGAGATATACATTTTTATTTGATATTCCATATTCATCTCCACCTGATCTTTGGTAGTATTTTGATTCATAATCATTGATAATCTCAGCTATCTTTTCATTTCTAGCCTTTAGTTTCTTATATAGATGATCACATTTATTTAACAATTGATGTACTTGTTCATTTAACTCTTTGAGTTTCTCCAAGAAGTTTATAAGATTGGAGATAGCCAATTCTCATCTTAATGATGTTCTCATCATATGCAAGTTTATTTAATAGATTTTTATGTACGTCTGAGGTAATTATACCAAATGTTGGCTGTAGACGTTTCTTCTCTACTCTACTTGGCCTGTAGCTCTTTTCTTCTATATCTTGAAACAACTTTTTATCAAAATTTATTTTGCATTTAATATTATTTGAAGCTTTATATGGTTTTGGTTTTTCTCTAAATTTTTCTCCTTGGCTTTGACATCTTTCAAGGCACTCATTTTCGAATTTTTCTGCTCTTGGAGTTTTTACAGAGTTGTTTCTCCTAAAATTTAAGATAAGCAAATCGATAGTTTACCTGTGCTCTTCGTTTTCGATAATGAGCGCATCATTCGAGTCGCTTTGATGAGGCTTTCTATGCTTACTTACGTTTCATCTTATTAATATGTCCTATCAATCATTTG
>NZ_JAJBJC010000321.1 GCF_021811825.1 Candidatus Anadelfobacter sociabilis
CATCTGAGAAATCATCACATGATTTAAAAATAGATGAAATTGCCCATTCTCTTTGAGTTGGATGAAATCTAATGTCTTGAATTTTCTCATCATTATTTAAAGGTTTTAAATGAGCTCCACAATCCTCACTAACCCAATTTCTACCTTTATTTCCTATCAAATACACTAATTTTGGATCTGCTGGTGATAAAATAATAGAGATAATTTTATGGGAACTTGGAATCAAGACATCCGATGATTTTGTATTGTTAACTTTATGCATACTTTGCCATGTAACACCTCTATCTGAGCTTCTATATCCCTCTCCTTCTATTGTATGCACGATCATAACTTCTGCATTTGGATTATTTGGAACTCCTCCATCAAATCAGGAGCTCAACCTGAGCATTATTTATTAATCCTTACCATAAAATATCTCTTATAGGAGCATTGAGTTCAGACATCGATGTCTTTAATGACTTGGGATTTGGATGTGGTTCAGTTCTATCTTCATCTTCCTCTGGATCCTCTAAGAAACTATTTTTCTCAAATGTTTACCTCCAAAAACTCATATTGCTTGAATCATAATTATCATCATTACAAAGTATAGCATTTTGCTTATTTTTCATAACTTTCCTAAAGAATTGAAAATAATAGATTTCAACTTACCTTTGGTATCTGCTGACATCTTTATTTATGGATGTTTTCAATATTTTATTCGAATTAAGGGGTTTTGGGG
>NZ_JAJBJC010000322.1 GCF_021811825.1 Candidatus Anadelfobacter sociabilis
TTTCAATTTTATCACTTCTATTTGGCTCTTGGTTAACTTTGTAAATTCTTAAAATCCATCTTGAAGTTGTATAGGCCTCGCTGAAATACTTCAATTTAATGTCTTTCGAGTCTACTGCCATGTTTCTTACTGTATCAAATCCTGCAGGATGTTGATAGCTCATTCTCACTTCTTTATATCTATAATATCACAGTTTAAACATTAATGAATTTTTCATTGTCTCAGTAGCTTCATCATCAATTCTATAATTTCCATTTGCATAAAACGCTCCTTCTTGAACTTCTGGATATACTCCGCTTGCAATTCTTATTATCCAGATGAATTTTGAAATATCATCACCAGAATAAAATGTCATTCCTCCAAAAATAACCAAAACATAATCAGCATCTAAATTTCTAGCAATTTTATAAGCTTCCTTTTCAGAACTAGCAAATGCTTTACCAACTGTAGCAATATGAGTATTGTTCCAAGTATTGTTATCTACGAGAACTGTTCTATTTGCCATTCCAGTAATTTGATAACCATAGTCCCACCATGACATGATCTTAGCGCTAGGATCTGTGTTTTGTCTAATCCAATCATACGCTTCTCTGTAATCATCTATCAAAAATTTCTGACCATTCTTTCCTCTAGATGCTAGAATAATAGATGGAGAAGAGTAGGCCTCAGCAGCAATCCAAGTTGAATGAAATACATAATTAGAAAGAATATAAAC
>NZ_JAJBJC010000117.1 GCF_021811825.1 Candidatus Anadelfobacter sociabilis
GTTCAGAAAACAATGAGAAAAATAATGAACAGGAAAATGTAGACACTTCAGTTTATAAAACAAGCCAACTATTTGAACCAGTATGAAAGGAAGCAAATCAAACACAGTCACAAATAAAAGAAGAAAGCAAAAATGCAATTCAATCCAGCAATCCAAAATTTAACTTAACAGCTAAGCTGGAAAAGGTAAATAAGATGTTTCAAAATGCAAATAAGGAACTTATGAGAACTGAAAGAAATTCAAAGAACGATTCAGATTCTTCGAGTAAAAATTTTGATAGCAATAAAGAAGAAGGAAATGTATCAGATGATAATTTTAGCGAATCATCTTTATCATCTGAATTTGCTGAGGAATCAAATGATAATAATGAAAGTAGTCGATCTAAATCTATTGATATGAATGAAAATTCATTTGAAAATGATAAATGAAAGGATAATGAAGAAAAGCCAAGTACTTCTAATCTGAATTTGAACAGAAAAATGGATAATTATTTTAAGACGAATATAACAGATCAAAAAAATTTAAACCCAAAACTAGCAACTAATAAAATTCAAACAATCAATTCAATAAATAGTATTGATTCTGATGCAAAATCAAAGTTAAAAAATTTGCTTACATTCTCAAGGAATCAAAAAATAAAAAACTTAAATAGACAGAACCCATTACCAAAGGGATTGGGATGACAAGATATTCCATTTGAAATTGATGATGACTCTGACGATATTCAAGTTATAAAAATGGCACCAGTTTCTCAGCCTAAACAGACAAAACTTGTAATTCAGAATGATAAAGTTGGAATTTCTTCTCGTTGAGCCCAGGCAGTTAGTCCTGTTTCTCTTCAATGTATCTTAGGTCCTTCTGACTGTGATAGTGCTGAAATTTCTAACAAAAATGAGTCTTCATTGGATGTAAATAGTTCAAGTTATGATAAATCAAATGAAAATAACAGTAAATTAAGTGATGGGGAAGATGACAAAATAAAAATTGTTTTCTTTGAAGAAGGAAGTAATAAAATTACCCCAACCATATCACTAATCCTCAGTTCTTCTATCCATGTCATCCATCAAAGATATCTACAATTACCTATCTAAGCATTCTTCTCTCCTTTGGCCTTCTCGTTCCATTGCCTTACCCAAGCTTCGATCCCAAACCCCTGTCGCTCCTCCATCACCCACATCCTCCATTCAATATACATACGGAGAGACAACTTTGGTAAGCATTTTTTTACTTATTTCTATAGCAAGCATTTCAAAAATTACTCAAAATCCTCATAACTCTTGGGTTAGATTCAACATCGTCTTTTCTTGATATTGGCAGTGGCTTTGGAAAACCCGTATTCCATACTGCCTTCCTTATAAAATGCTACTGCTATGGTATTGAAGTAGTCCCAGCCCGTGTAGAGTTCTGTAAAAAGGCAATTGAATACTTTTCACGCAAAAACAAAGATAAAGATATTGATGACTGCTCAGAAGCTAAGAAAACAAAGATTCAATTAACAAGTATAGATAAAATGCTAATTTTAGAAATATGTAAAATACTTGATGAAATTGAAGCTGAAGATGATGAAGAAGAAACTGGAGATGAAGAAGAATGGGAAGATAAAGTAGGGTTTGAAATGAGGGATGCAGGCGAAGGGAAGAAATATGAGTATTTTTGAGAAAAAGATAAAGTAATGAAGGATTATAAGTTCATTTACTCATATAATAAGGTGATGTCTATAAGATGCTTAGAGAGAATATGAGTGTTATTAAATAATACTGATTTTAAAGTCTTGGTGTGGTACTGGCCTGAAAAGGAGACTATGAAGTTTGGGTTAAAGAATGTAAAGATGGTTAAAAAGATTAGAATGCATACAACAGGAAAAGAAAGCTACAATGCTTATATTTATGTTAAAGATAAATAATTAGTTTGAAGATTTAAAATATGTATTTTAGATATCGAAATTCTCAATGTCTTCTGAATTCATCACTAATTGACCTTTACTTTTGATCATCATTAATAGATTATTATCTTTGTATTTTACTTTCATATTCGCTATCATATCTATTAAATATTAGATGATCTTTATATTCAAATATAAATTCATACCATCAAATAATTTTCTGTCTTCTTTTCCAGATATCAAAAAGCCTAATAATTTATTATTTTTAAAGCCTACAAAAAGCTATGGTGGTATCCATTCTATAAATTCCTATATTTCTTGATTGATCTGTTTTATATGTCTTTAACGTTTCTTCATCTAGCTCATCTGCTGCAACCTACAAATTAATTTAATATTCTAAATACCTGAGTATAATGTGGATCCAGAGTAATGAGTGCGTCGTCTTGATATCCTATAAAATAAAGAGCACTTGATTTCATTCCTCCCAAAATTCCAACTGATAATTTTCATCCCAATATTTCTTTTATTTGAGGAAAATATTGATCATCAACTCTTTTAAGTCCTAATCTTTGCGGAATTATTATCAATAAATTCTTTCAACTAAAAATTAAATTTTTATTTCAAACCTTTTAAAATCTTCAGTTATTTCGTCTTGAAATATAATTCCTTCATTAAAAATTCGCATTTTTACATCCAAATTGTATTTAATATTGTATTTGTCATGTCAAATCTAAACAAAAATTAAAATGAATGTTTACTTTAAGTCAATGAGATACTGAATTTGCTCCATACCAAATTCCAGCAGTTTTGTTATATAGTATTTCTCCTTCAGGAATAATATTTTGAATAGAAAATGGAGCATCTTGCTTTTCTTCATTGTCAAGAAATAGTGAGACTATTTCATGAAATACTTTGGTTTGCACTTCATGACTCTATGAAAATTTTATTTAATTATTCTTACATCTGGATCCTGATAATTACTCTTTTCTATTTGAGCAAATGTATATGCTAACATCATTTGTCCAACTCTAATCATACATCCCCATCCTGAATCTGTAGTGAAATCTCCAATCTCTTTAAAATCAGATCTATATGAAATCCAGGGAAATGAAGAAATAAGTTGTTTAAGTTCTTCATCATTTCCAACTTTTACTACTTTATCTTGAATAAAATGGATTTCTTCATCCTTTATTATCCTTAAATTTCCATAACTTATGGTTCGATATGATGCTCTAAGTCAGTTCAATATGCTGTTTGAGCAAAATCTACTTTTTCTCTTTCTTCGTTTTGTGAGTGCAATTGCTTGGCTTTTAGGTATCTCATCTTTTAGAAGAACTTCAGAATCATATTGTCCCTAGAGGTAAATTAGAGTCAAAATTAAGTTGGTGATCCTTAATAAACACATTAAAATATTGTCTCAATATAAACCTTATATTCCTCAGTTCTCATCCTTTTTGAGGTTGAGTTTAATTTCTATAAGGTGAGAATTAATATTCTAAGAAAATAGATTTATAAAAATGAAATATCTAAAAAACTAATATCACAAATATCTTTTGAGTTAAATCTTTCTATAGTAGAGATTACAGGCTTTAAATTAGGAGAAAGACTAGCAAAAAGATTTCGTCAACAAATTAGAAA
>NZ_JAJBJC010000118.1 GCF_021811825.1 Candidatus Anadelfobacter sociabilis
GCAGAAATCGTTAATGCTGGTGAATCGTCTATAAAGATTGGTAGTTCAGAAATCTTAGAGCTTTCGCGAGAAAGTAGTGTAAATTCTTCCACCGACACGTCTCCTCTATATATTTTGCTGCTATCTATATCTGTTGCGATAGCGAATATACGATTAGCTAATTGCTTGGCGGACATTTCTAGCGAAAAAACAGCAACAGTTTTTTCTTTCACTTTAGTATTCGATTCATATTTTCCCTCTTTATGTAAATTTAGAGAATTAATATACTCACTATGAAAAATTGTTGCTGTATTATATGCAATATTTACTGCAAACGAAGTTTTTCCCATAGATGGACGAGAAGCTATTATAATCAAATCAGAACACTGTAATCCACCTGTCATTTTATCAAATGCTGTAAAACCTGTTCCAATACCACCAGTTTTTCGTTTACCACTTCTAATGCTTTCTACTTCTATTAATGTATTAGCGAGTAGTGTGTTGAGCCACACACAATCATTGTTTGTGTTACCTTTGATAGCTAGATCAAACAGTCGTCGTTCTGCTAATTCTAATAATTCATATGCTGATAAATCTATGTCACTCTTGCACCCATCGATCATCATTTGTTGACATATCTCTATGAGTTTGCGTCTAACATATAGATCTTGTAGCAAAATAGATAGAGACCTTAAATCAGCAAACATATCTACTTCCGCAGTGAGCTTCACTAAATAATCAAAACAATTTATGTCAGAATTTTTAAATATTTCATCTTCGGACAGATAACTTCTTAAAGTCATAGGGTCAGCAACTAAAGAGCGCTCTATAAATCGTTGTATTGTGTTATAGATTTTTTGGTGTATTGGAAGAAAAAAATGCAATGAAGATAGTATATCAGCTACCTTATTTAGATTTTCATTGTTAAATAAAATCGCACCCAATAACGTTTGTTCAGCTTGTATATTATGTGGCATCTTTTGTACATCGTACTCCATTTTGCTTGTTATATCTTTTTCACCATTTTGCAATAGAGAAAAATCCTCTTTTATTTTTGAGTAAAACATAATGCGCACACTTCTTAAAAATTTGTAGATCTATATAACATTTATTTTAAATACAATAAAAGAACACAGAATACTACAAGTAAAAGACCTTTATAGTTTTAGATGAATTAAAAGATATAAAATCAAATAAACTAATGAGTAAAATAGATCGATGATTTTGTGATATATATATATGGTGCAAATATGTGAATTCCATATTTTATGTTGTTATAGTTTTGATAAATGGGCTTAATTTATGTAGCAAATAATGTTTATAAATTGATGCGCAAACAATTCTATCTCAGCACAGCAAACCACTGCTGCAATGATATATTATTTCTACTTTCAAAACAAAAATAAAGGCAATATTTCTTTCAGTAGACTAATTTCATGGGATTAGATGTAGATTGTGATAATCATAATTTTCTTGCTGTCATTATCACATCATTTATGATATTGATATCACAAGAATAACCCCTCTCTTCCAGAAATTCTTTTAATTCCAAATTATCAAAATCCGCTATTTTCTGAGCGGTCTTTATACCAGCTTCATCCAAAATTTGTATTATATTGGGGAAGATTTCTGACAATTTCTTTATATCACTACTGTCTACATGATTTATTATCTCGATTTCACTTTGAGTTTGATTATTAACATTAATTACTTTGCTCTCTTCATTTTGTGCAACAAATTCCTTTTGAGATTGATTAGCGCGATCTATCAATTCTTGTGCTATATTTACATCTAACCCTGGAATTTTAGTCAAAGACTCAATTGTTGCATTTGCTAGTTCAGTGATTTTGGTATATCCTTCTGCGACCAATAATTGTGCAAGCATTTCTTCTAAATCGAGTTTATCTACAAATATTTTTACTAAAATATCTGTCTCTTTTTTACGACGCTTCACCTCGCTATCCTTTGTCATTATTATGACATTCATTCCTATAAGCTCCGCAATAAGCCTAACATTTTGACCACGTCTTCCTATAGCTGCACTTTCTTGCCCATCTTCTACAATTACCTCAACGCAATTATTCTTTTCGTCAATAATTAAACGCAGAACATCAAGAGGTGCTAGAGCGTTTAATACTAGTTTTGCTTTATCATCTGTCCATTGTATAATATCTACTTTTTCACCGTGAAGCTCATTAATCACAGCTTGAACACGCGAGCCTCGTATACCAACGCAAGCACCTACTGGATCAATTCCAGGATCTGAGGCATATACAGCAATTTTAGAACGAGAACCTGGGTCTCTTACTACTGAAATAATTTCAACTATATGATCGTATATTTCTGGCACTTCATGTTCAAAAAGTTTTGATACAAACTCATTTGCAGTGCGTGATAAAACCAATTGTGGTTCGTGAGGTTGGCGATTAATTCTCGTAAGGTAAGCTTTAACCCTATCTCCTCTACGATATCTATCATTTCGCAACAAATTAGATCTTTTTAAGATAGCTTCAGCATCTCCAATTTTTACTATAAGATTTCCAAATTCAATCTTATCAACTGTACCCTGTATTACCTCTCCAATTCTATTTTTAAATTCCTCATATTGTCTATCTCTTTCTATTTCTTTAATGCGATAGCTTACTACATTTTTAGCGATACGCGCTGTAAAACGATTCAGATCCAATGGAGGGAGCTGCTCGCGGAGTGTATCCCCTATTGTCACATCTGGTGCTTTTCTCTGAGCATCCTCTAGTCTTATGGGAAAGGATGATAGCAAATATTTTTCAGTAATTCTTTCGCGATGATTCGATATGCTATGCGTATCATTTGATCTCTCAGTTTCCCAATTTTTATTATTATGTTGATCCAAATCATAATCATTTTCAACTACTACCATCTCACGAAATATCTTAACCTCTCCGGTATTGCGATCCAAAATCACATTTATAGATGGATCAAAGCCGTATTGACGTTTAGCAGAAGCTCTGAGAGCATCTTCAATTAATTGAAATAAGCTGTCTTTTGGAATAGATTTTTCATGAGAAACAGAATCAATAATTTGTAAAATCTCTAAGTTGTTAAAGCTTTTCATCTTCTTAAATTACTTAAAATTTCATTTAAATTAATACACTCGTCCTCAATATACTAAAATGCATGACTTACTAAATACCTATCAATTGAGACAGGTATAAATAATATAAGAAGCGCATTTAGTAAGAAAAAGTGATAATCTCAAGAACGAGGCAATGCTGCAAGTATAATCTAAAAATATGTATAGTCAAAACATTCTCATATTATTGATGAGAAAATTTGTTAGTTGATAATAGATTTTAGCATATTAGGTGCTGGTATGGGTTGTGTCTTTTGTGGATGATGAAGTTTCTATATCTTTTTTCCTGAATTTTTTTTCCTGAATTTATAAAATCCGTATTCCTCTAATTTATTTGGTATCTCTCCTATTTGTGATTTATACATCCTAAATAGCGCATTAAGCACTTTTCTCCCATATATTTCACTTGCTTTTGCTATTTTC
>NZ_JAJBJC010000323.1 GCF_021811825.1 Candidatus Anadelfobacter sociabilis
ATTCAAGATTTTACACTTTCGGGGGGATGGGCAAAAATACCCTGAATGATCCTTAGTCCTAGGCCATTTAGATCATCAGTCCAATCTTTAGTGCAGCTTCTCGATGTCTTTTATTGTCAATCCAGTAACTTCAGCAACAAAAGCCACGTCCATGCCTTTAGAAATCAGGCTTTTCGCTATCTCTAACTTACCTTCCTTGATCCCCCCTTCTCTACCCTCTTCTCTACCCTCTTCTCTACCCTCTTCTCTACCTTCAGCTCTACCCTCAGTTTTAGCTTTTTGTAAGTTTTCCTGCAATGTCATTTCTTCTGCTTCAGCGAGTAGTTTAGCTCTGATATACCCATCGTATTCTATATCATTCCAGTTGAATCTCTCGATAGTTTCATAGGCCTTCAGTACCCAATGATCCTTTATGCTGGAAGGAGGCTGCTTTATCTCTTCTGATTCAGCTAGGAAGTATAGCCAGTAATCCTCTGTACTATGTAGCTCTTGTGCTGTTTTATTAAACTTACCTAATTCGATGAATACGTAAGATAATGCAAATAGGTGTTGTTTATTAGTAAGATCCTCTTTTGTTTTGTGGTAACTAACGCAGCCTATCTCATCTGGGAACAGATTTTCTTTACTGATTGCGATTAGTATTACTGGCATCAATCCCTTATGGCTTTTTCCTTTTGGAAGCTGCGCAACATAAGTATGAGATGCGTA
>NZ_JAJBJC010000324.1 GCF_021811825.1 Candidatus Anadelfobacter sociabilis
TACGATGATCTAGAATTTTTTTAAAAGATTATCATTGTTTCTCACCACTTTTCCATTTTTAATAATTTTATTCTAAAAGGTTGTGTAGAACACACATATCGTGACTAACATTTGTGATTGTTTGGCTTTTTATAGCAAGCAATCACCATATTGCTGTTATACAATACTTTTAGCTATCTTATATTAACATTGTTTTGATCAGCATGAGATCGTTTGTATATTTCTCTATCAGCTCTACTTCTTCTTTGTGGCGCTGCAAATAATGCCTGATTGGGTGTTATTTTAGATTTAACGATCGCTTTCTTCACATTATTGTCTTTCTCATTTTTTTCTATTTTATCTGCTGCTATTGTACTTATAGTAAAAAACTTCAATTCCTTAGGAGAGAACTCCACCTTTACTTCGCTTCTATTATTTGCAAGCTTCATTGCATTATCAAAAATTGAATTTACATATAATTTCTGTATTTCATTATCACATTTGTCAATCTTCAATTCCTTAACCTTGGCTGCAACCTGTTTTAATACCTTTGCTTTAAAATTTTCAATTTTTTGCATTAAGGCTGTATTATTATTTTTTTTATATGATGCAATCTCATCGCGAGTGAGAATAAGGGGATCTATCTTATCATGATCATTAAAAATATTTTCAAAAAGCTTAATAATTACTCTGTTTTCTTTCTCATTTTTTTCTATTTTATCTGCTG
>NZ_JAJBJC010000119.1 GCF_021811825.1 Candidatus Anadelfobacter sociabilis
AACATAAGAATAGTGTAAAAGAACGAGAAGGAGGCTGATAAAAGAATGTAATAGAGTTATAGAACAGAGAGAGTTGGGTTTAAAATTATGAAGGCATGAGAATGAATCTAAATTACATTTTGCATAACTTAATGGAGCATAATAGGCAAGAATTAATATGAAGAGATTTGTATTTTTTTAGCTAAATGATTATAGACTTCATTGATACGCTAATTTGGTCGTGCATAAATAAGAGCTCTATTGATTTATTTTAACTTTATTTCTTAAAAATCATATTTATGACACAAATTCTTAAAACATTTGATTTCTTGGTAAACTAACCAGATATTATTTGCTTATAATTTTTATTTCATATTTGTCTGTTATTATTTAAAGATAGATTTGAACATCTTTTATCTAAAGAATTCCTTTCTTCATAAATCTCAAGAATTTTAAACACTCTAAAATGCTTAAATTCCAGCATATAAAATATAGCAACGATTTATAAATTAATACAGAATCAACTTTAAATAGTCTTTATTTAAAATTAATTAAAATTTAATAATGAATCATATTCAAAATATTTAGTTTTTACTCTTTAGATCTAACATTTTATTTAACTCTTGCAGTTTTCAATTCATGTTTTCTAAAACTCATATGATCATCATATTAATGAAAAACTGTCAACAACTGTCAAATTAATATTTTTGCTATATTTTTATGTGAAAAGATGACATATAACTTATATAGCTAGTATCTTAAACTATTTCAAATAATCTTTTCATTACTGATTGATAATTGCAAATTAGCAAATTATTTAATACAACAGATCAAAAGATTTAACTAAAGTAACTATAAAATCATCTTTATGCAACAGAATTATCAGTTTTTGTCATTAAATGATATTTCTTCTATTAGCTCAAATGAAAGCAAAAGATTATCATCGTTTAGTAAGCTTTTAACTGAAATTAATTTAATAGAGAAATATTACTTTTGATTTATGTTTCTTTTAAGCAATTGAAAAGACGAATATTTATGTATTATTTTGTTGAATTATTTCCAAAGTATCTCGCACAAAATTTTTGACTTCTTCATGAAATTCAAGCTTATCCCCCATATAGTCTTTGAGCTCATTTATACTCTTTAGTATCTTCGGTCCTTGTTCGAGATCATACTCCCATCCTGAAGTTTGTAAACTCTTGATTTCTCTAAGTTTTAGATCCATGATCTTTTTAAATTCAAGGGGTTCCATTGATTGAGTTAGCCTTCAATATAACTTTAGAATTCCAGTATCTGTTGGAAATATTGATAGAACTCTGTCAAAAAGTTCAAATAGTATTCCTTTGTTTCTATATACAATTTCTTCTGATTGATTTGATTTTATATATTTATTAATAAATCAGTTTGCAACTTTTAGCATTAATTGAACATTGATCCTATCAGATTTGTTAAGAAAAATAAGCTGCTTAATAGAGGTCACTACTTTAATAAAATCGTTCGACTCTAAGTATAATGTTATCAAGTTTTCCCAAATTCTCCAATTTTTGCGACATACTTTTGCAGCATGTTCCAAAGATGATTGCGCCTCTTTAAACTTTTTGAGTCACATGTAAGAGCTAGCGATATTAGACCAGGCTTCACCATGACTTTCATCATAACTGACCACATTTCCAAATGCATAAATTGCTTTATCATACTGCTCTTTATTTTACATATCCTCATCCAAGAGTGTACCATGTTGATGGATATAATTTATTAATCTCTAGTGCTAATTTAAGGCATTCAATTGATTCATCATAGTGACCTTTTTGGAACTTCGAGTTTCCAAGAGATCTCATTGCTTTAGCACTCTTATGTCCTGAGATCTCCCAAGCTTTCTCATAATATTCATCTTTTCTTTTCATATCTCCAAGAAGACAAAGAATTCTTGGAGTTTCACCATATTTTTCTATGATATCATTTATATATTTTTCCGCTTGAATGATTCTTCCGCTCATTACTAATCACTGAGCTGCATCTTCATAATACTCTATATCTTTAAATATTTCATAAGCTGAGATAAAGACTCAAATAGATTGATATGCTAGTCCTAAATGTCTTTTTAAATCCCAAGATAATGGATATGCAGATGCAAAAATATATCTGTATCTTTCACCAAGAGGAGGATCCTCATCATTAAATTGATCAATTAGTGTCTCCATTTGGATCATGCTTCTCTCTCTTGTCTTTAATTTCTTTTGCTCGTTAATCGATCTCAAGAATAGGCTCATTGAGAATACTTGCCAATTATGAGATTTCTCCAATACTTTCTCTATATACGCATTCATTCTTTCATACTGAAGATCATATTCACTCGCTTGACTTTTAAGCTCGTTATATACAAATTGATTAATATAAATCTGATCTAGAAGCGAAACATCTACAGCTCTTTCTTCCTCTTTTAATTTGACTTTTTCCAGCAATATACTATCTTCATCCATTTTGACATCTCTATGTGCTAATTTGCTTTCCTCATTTTCATGTGAAGAAAGGTTTTCATTGTCAATGATTTCTTCAACGACACTTTTCTCTGGGTAGATGAACTTATCAACACTTTCAGTTTCTATATTGAGCACAAGCTGAGGAATTTCAAAGCTTTGGTATTTTGTTCTTTTTCCTAATTTACCGGTTAAACTAAGTTTGATTCCAATAATTTCTCGCGCCTTTTCAAGTGCTTCCTCTGATCTTGAATATTTATAAAAGGTTAACAAGCAATTGCTATATTCAATCCAGAGATATGCTCTTATATTTTTATCTTCAATTTCATTTCAGTCAAGATATTTTTGATATAACTCTATTGACTTATCCTGTAGAAAACACGAATTTGATGTGAGGAGTTGATTGTGCAACATGTGAAATCTTGCTTTCCATATCATTGAACTCTGAGGAACTTCAAAGTCACAAAACTCAAGACTTAAAAGTAGATCTAAGTAAAAGAACAATGTTAATCCTTTTGTATTCTTATATACATCTTCTCCTTCTCTGCTGAAATAATTTAATAAAAGATCTTGCAATTGGTGAGCTTCCTTGTAAGGAGAAATCAAACTTAAAAATTCGTTAATCTCATCGTTAAAGTCTTGATAATCTTTAGATCCAGTTTCGTTTCTGAATGATTGACCAAGACAGTTTTCCTTCATAAATAAAGCCATTAGTAAACTTCATAGCAAAAGATAATGTATTGGAGTTGAATATGATATATAGTCAAGAAGTATTTTCTTCAAAGGATTGACAAGTTCAACAGGAATTTCATCATTAATTCTTTCACTCTTCTAGTCTTTCTTTCGTACATTTTACTAAATCCTGCAATATCTCAAGCTCCATAAGTGATTTGAGTATTTCTTTATTTTTATTTGCTTGGTTTCTTATCATAATGAAGTGATTCTCAATATCAATGCTCTGTGTTTTTATTCTATCTTCAATTTCTATTGATCTTTTAAGAAAGTCAAAGAACAATGACTTCTCA
>NZ_JAJBJC010000325.1 GCF_021811825.1 Candidatus Anadelfobacter sociabilis
TAGTTTTTGATCAGAGTTTAAATTGATTGATTTTAAGTTTCGATTTCCTCTAATTTTTTGTTTCAAGTTTCCCATTATTTGATTCGCAATTGTCTTTTTTTCTGAATGTTTTAACTGATTTTTAGTAGCTCTATGAGTTTTATTTTCAGATTTCTCAATAAACTTATTATCGATCTCTTTTATTTGACAGTCTATAAAAATAGAATTGTTGAAAATATATTTTATAAAAGTTATTTTTACATTGAATTTGTATAATATTTTTTTAAATAAATCTAATTTAATGATATTAGTACTTAATCTGATAAAATATATACATATTTTATTCAAAAGATCTACTAGAATTATATTATTGTTAAATTAGAGCTACTCAAATATTTTTAAGCAATATATAAAATATTGACTTCACTACTTCTCATATCTTTTATTGAATTTTTTTTATATTTTGCTCATTAATAGTTTAGAAATCTCTTTCAAATATCAAAATTTGAAAAGAGGAATTTAAAATATTATCACATATTTTATGAATTTCCACAATGGCACTGTATTAATTTGAAATATGAGAGTAAATAATTAATAAACTTCTTACTATCTTCAGTTTCAAAAGTTTTGAATTGATCTGGATTTCAACTAGAATCTATTTCTCGAGTGAGATTTGCTTTCTTTCTATAAAAATCAACTGTAGTACTTCTATTCTC
>NZ_JAJBJC010000120.1 GCF_021811825.1 Candidatus Anadelfobacter sociabilis
CCCCAAAACCCCTCTTAAATTCTTTTTAATTGAATAATTAATTAAAGTATTGAAGCAACATGAAGGCGGGTGCACCAAACTGTAATCATTTCTTACTGTATTATTTTTATCTCAATTTCAATTTAATTCTATTTATTTTCTTCCTCAACCATTTAATACAATTCCAATTTAATTTGATAGCAAAGAAATTAAGAACAGAACGCAATAATCTTAACAAAGTTCCAAGCAAAGATTCATTATTACAAAGGCTTACCTCTGATACCTTCTCAACCAGAGTAAAGAAGAAATAAAGAAGAAGAGAGTAAATTGTAAATACAGAAAATTAGATATTTTAAAATTCTACCATAATAGACTTCATATTGAATACAACAATAAAGGAATATTTACATTAACTATGTTTAATCTAATTTTCTAAATATGTATTTTAAATAAGAAATTAAATATAAATTGTTACAGTAATTACTAATAATATACAGAATCACTATAACTTAAAATATCCGTATTTATGCTCTATAATTTTATTGAATTGTGCTTACTTACTTCCGTTCTTAAGCTTCAAACAATTTAAGAACAAAATATTCAATATATTTTAACCATAGCATTAAATAGAGAGAATAGAAGTACTACAGTTGATTTTTATAGAAAGAAAGCAAATCTCACTCGAGAAATAGATTCTAGTTGAAATCCAGATCAATTCAAAACTTTTGAAACTGAAGATAGTAAGAAGTTTATTAATTTTTTACTCTCATATATCAAATTAATACAGTGCCATTGTGGAAATTCATAAAATATGTGATAATCTTTTAAATACTTCTTTTCAAATTTTAATATTTGAAAGAGATTTCTAAACTATTAATGAACAAAATATTAAAAAAATTCAATAAAAAATATGAGAAGTAGTAAAGTCAATATTTTATATTGCTTAAAATATTTGAGTAGCTCTATTTTAACAATAAGATAATTCTAAAAGATCTTTTAAATAGAATATGTATATATTTTATCAGATTAAGCACTAATATCATTAAATTAGATTTATTTAGAAAAATATTATACAAATTCAATGTAAAAATAACTTTTATTTTTTCTCAACAATTCTATTTTTATAGACTGTCAAATAAAAGAGATCGATAATAAGTTTATTGAAAAATCTGAAAATAAAACTCATAGAGTTACTAAAAATCAGTTAAAACATTCAGAAAAAAAGACAATTGCGAATCAAATAATGGGAAACTTGAAACAAAAAATTAGAGGAAATCGAAACTTAAAATCAATCAATTTAAACTCTGATCAAAAACTAAGTAAACTTTCAAATTAAAAAAAATATTTTGTATTCTTTAATAATAAAGTAATTTGAATAAAGTTCAATAATAAAAAAATATTAAACCAATTTTTTTGGGTATTTATAAGTTTTAATTTAGAAATAAAGTCATTTGAGTTTATGGCAAAGACTCCAAAATCGAAGCTTCGTCCTTCATATAAAGAGAAAGAAGAAACTCCAAATTTTAATAGAGAGAAATCTACTAGCATAAACAAAAAATAGCAAGATAGAGTACATGAAGAACTCTCCAATTGTAAGCATTAAAAGAAACAAGCTAGATAATAATGGAAGTATATCTCACAGAGTGAATAACACAGAAAAACTACATGAATTAATAGATAATACCTTTGAAAGTAATAATATCTATCTTTTGTTTTAGCAATTTAAAATTTATTTAGTTAATGATAAAGATATGGAAACACGAAGAACTAACGATAATGGTGATGATAGAGAAATAATGAAATGCGAAATTTCTGGTATTTAAAGCAATCCTAAAATTAATTTAGAGATAGAACATCATGATTTGGAGTCAAAAGAATCAGAAAAACAAATAGAAAAAGAGATTTCACCAAAAAGTCAAATTATTCATAATGAAAAACTTGAATGAGGTTTGTATTTTCTTTTCTTTTATAGATCTAATCTAATCAATTTAGAAGCAGATAAATCGAAAGAAACTGAAATAAATAATAAACATAATACTCATCTGCATAATCAAATAATAAGATATGAAAATATGCTATCAAAAATGAATCAAGAATATGAAAAGCTCCTTTTTCAATCAACAGACACCGATAAAATAATAATAAGTCTTAGAAGAGAACTTAATGATTTAAAGGTGGGATCAGATAGAAAGATAAATTCTCTTGATGCTCAATTAAAAGTAACAAATATTCTTTTAATACTTTAGGATGCTCAAAGAGATATTGAAATTAAAAGCAATATTATTGAAGAAGCTAAGAAAAATATTACAGAGTTAGAGAATAGTATTGCATCAAATCTTAATCAAAGCATCTATGCAAATAAAAATGAACAAGAGCTTAGATTTAAAATAGAAGAGCTAACTTCAAAGCTATTAAAGGCTGAGAGTAATCTAAGAATAATGAAGGAAGAGCTATATGTCGTAAAGACAGAAAATGAAAATCAAAAATAGCGATATTAAAAGCTTGACAAGTCTGGAAAGAGCATTAAGGCAAGAAATTGCAAATATGATCAAAGAGAGAGAAGATTTTGAAGAGACTATTCAATTTGTAAATAATAAAATATCTCAAGCTGCTCTTGAACTTCAAAAATCAAAAGCTGAATGAGCTTTAATGTCTGTAAAAATTGAGGATTTAAGAAATAAAAATCATATATTGAAGGAATCAATAAGTCATAAAGAAAAAGAAAATACCCTAATAATGAGAACATTAGAGGTAAAAGAACTAGAGAATTCAAAAATAAAAGAAGATTTAGAAAGGGCTCATATCTTACTAGAAGCTAATCAATCAGCAAATCAATATCTAGAATTTTCAAATAAAAGAAAAGAGAATTACTCTCAGTCACCACATCATAAAAACTTTTCACATGATTATTCTTCATATACGAACAAGCAATTGCAACTAAGCTCCTTTAATAATACGATAAATCCATATAACTCACCAATAGGTTCATACAGAAATAATAATATCCAATCCGAAAATAGTAATTATAATCATTCAAGCTTTGCTACCCAAATTCATTCAACTCCAATAGAAATGTTATATACTCCAGCAAGAAATAGTTTACCTAGAACAGAGATTACTTTAATTGAAGCAAAAGAAAATAGTGATTGTCAAAACCTAGGTAAATGTTAATGTTTAAAATAATTTAGGAACCACATTTTTGGAGGGACAGCTTAAATCAATGATTGCTGAAAAGAAAAGACTTGAAGATGAGTTCTCAAAACTTCCAATTGTTATTCAAAAATAGCGCAGCAACAAAAAGAAGAAAAGAGTATCTTGAAAAGCAATTAAGCTTACTTGAAAAGAACATTGAAAAAGAAAATACCCTAATAATGAGAACATTAGAGGTAAAAGAACTAGAGAATTCAAAAATAAAAGAAGATTTAGAAAGGGCTCATATCTTACTAGAAGCTAATCAATCAGCAAATCAATATCTAG
>NZ_JAJBJC010000050.1 GCF_021811825.1 Candidatus Anadelfobacter sociabilis
AGGTCTAGCAGATATGTATTAGTTTTTTGTGCTATTTCAGTAAATTAAAACATCTCTTTAAATATGTTTTTTAAATATGTCTTTTAATTTATAAAATATTTTTTAGTATCAATTTTTTTCTTTTTCCTTTTTTCATCATTTCATTATTATTCTCCTATCAGCTTATGCATGTCAAAGAATGATCTATGCTAGATTTATGATTTAATATTGTTATGTGACATTATATTATGTAATAGTTTTCATATATTCTTTTAGATTGGATAGTGTATGGTCATTTTTCCTAATTTTATAACAAAGTGGTTGCTTTTTTTGTACATTTGATGATACATTTACAATGGGTATCAAGTGAAATTTGTAAATATGACTAATAAAATAAAAATTATCTTCCCCACTCTACTGGGTAGTGTAGTTGAATATTACGATTTTGGTATCTATGCAGTATTTGTTCCAATCATTAGTTCTCTTTTTTTTCCACAAAGTAGCCAATTTATACAAATTTTGTGTACCTTTATAGTTTTTGCATTTGGATTTTTGATGAGACCATTAGGGGGATTTGTTTTTGGCTTTATAGGTGATAGGTTTGGTCGTAAAATAGCATTAAATATTTCTATAATGGGAATGGCAGTTTCTACATTATCATTAGGCGCTCTGCCCACTTATGATCAGATAGGAATATACTCTACTATTATACTAGTAATTATAAGGGTTGTGCAAGGATTGTGTATAGGAGGTGAGGGTGCTGGCGCAGCTATATTTATGTTGGAGCATCTATCTAATAAAAGTCTAAGCTTTATAGGAAGTATGATTATGGCTGCCAGCATGTTTGGTACATTGTTTGCGAATCTTGTTGGATTATCGATAGAACACTGGTTTGGCTTAGATCATTTTACTTGGCGATATGGTTTCTTTCTGGGTGCAACTCTTGGTTTATTTGGTGCAGTTATAAGAGCTGTATGTGGAGAAGAAACTCCTATATTTGATGAGTTGAGAAATAATAATAGGATATTAAAAACACCATTTATTACTTTGATGAGGGAAAAATGGAAAACTGTGATGTTAGCTGTGGGTATTGCTTGTATAGCTACTTCTACAGCTTATATGATAAGAGGATATCTTAATACATATTTTATACAAATTTTAAGATATGATGTGAGAGATGCATTTTGTTTTACTTCATTTAGTCTCATAGCACTTATAATTCTTTTGCCTATATTTGCCTTGATTTCAAATTTTATAGGACATGTACGTTTCTTTACTGTAATAGCTATAGCGTTAATATTTTTAATTTTTCCAATTTTTCACCTTATATCTAATAAAGCACAAGATGTATACTCAGTTTATTTAGGATTATCGATACTTAGCGCATTAGCCGCTGCAATTTCCGCTCCAGCATATCCGTATATAATCAATGCTTTCCCACCAGAATTTCGTTATTCTGGAGTTGCAGTTGGTTGGAACATAGGAAATGCCTTATTTGGCGGTACAACGCCAGTAGTTTCTGCGGTACTAGTAGAAGAGTTTGGTGTAGAGGCGCCAGCTTATTATTTGGTATCTACAGCAATAATATTCTTAATAATAAGTCAAATTATGCAACGATACAGTTATGAGCGTTTAAGAAAGCTTATAGTTGCAAAAAAGTTACTAAAAATTTAGTAGAAATGGGAGTGATCAAAGAACTTTTTTGCTATGTATTATAGGCAATTAAATAGTATATATGAATTAAATACATATCAAGTTCAATTTTATTGAAAAAAAGTGTTTTTTAGTGTAAACCATGTCTAACGGATTAATTAGATATTATGCCATTTATGGTCTTTATCGTGTTATTATCTGCAGACGTTATAAACAAAAATATATTATTGTGTAATAAGTGATTGGATATAGTAAATATAGGACTTTGTCATCGATAGTAGTAGTGATATTCTCTCTGCTTTTATCTTCTTGTTCAAAAAATGTTATTAATGTGGGATATAGTTTTGGGGATTTAGGAGATATAAATAATAAGTTAATGAAGATAAAAATAAATCAAAGCAATGAACTAGATGTCTTAGAACTGTTAGGTAGTCCTAGTACTTTTTCTAATTATGGTAGTGACAAATTTTTTTATATAAGTAGCAAAATTTCTTCTCAAGCCTTCTTTAAGCCCTCGTTAGAAGAGCAAAAGATATTAGAGATATCGTTCAATAAACAGCACATAGTTACTGATGTAAAGCATTATGGATTGAGTGATGCTTGTATTGTGAAATATGATACACACGATATATATATAAAGGCGAATAAGCTTAAGATACTTGAACAATTAACGAAAAATATAGGTAGATTTAATTCTACAAAAAATAGATAGGTGAGAAACTACAGTACTAGGGATTTTATGTTTTTTTATTGATGGCAATTTTTATTTTATTTGTGTTATATGTGCTTGATATAAAGCGATTTTATTAAAATTATTAATATAAAATATCTTAAAAATCCAAAAAAATTTTATGGATGTAATCGTTTGTTCGCAGCTTTTAAAGCAATATGGGTTGTCTTAGACAAGGCAATAATTTTGATAATATTTTAAAAGAAATGCAATAATATAGTAACAATATCATAGAAATAAAAAACTAAAACCTTAAATCAAGAAAAAGTCTTGTAATAGAAGAAGGTAATATCTGGATATTAATAATATATTAGATTTAGATTTAACAAATATAGATCTTTAAAAGATACAGGATAAGATTTTAGTCCACAACCAGTGAAAATTTATTAGAGAAAAATAGATGAATATCTTAAATATGGAGGAGAATTGGAAAATAAAGGTCATAATCAAAGATAAAAGTACAAAGGTGAATTTGTAAAAATAAAAATGAAAAAGTATTGCAAGATTATGCCAATTCTCAAATGATGGAGTAAGCGAAAGCATCAGCTATGATACCATGAAATGAATACAAGATATACACACTAATCAGGATTTAGTCTCAACATAAGATACATATAATGTAACTTTTTCTGCTGTTGATTTTATTTATTATTTTGATTAATTGCAGTACTGATTGCCACTATTTTTTTAACTATGCTAAATATACCATTTGTGCGATTAGCGCTTAGATATTCATTAAGCTTTAGTTCATTAAATATGTAATCTATATTTATAGATAATATTTTTTCCGCTGTTTTACCTGAATATATTTTTAGTAAAATATATATTATACCTTTTACAATATAAGAATCACTATCTGCCTTAAAGTATAGTTTTGGTGGTTTAGTACAACTGATATATGTAATTAACCAAACTTGACTCATACAACCAACAACTTTGTTACTATCGATCTTATATTGTGCTTCTAGTTGCTCTAAATTCTTACCGCATTCTATTAGGTATGAATATTTTTCTTCCCAATCGCAAAATACTCCAAAATCTTCGATTATTTTTGATATATCACTATCTAAAGTAGACATAATAAAAATATTTATATTATTAATTTTGGTTTATATGTATAACTATCGAACACTAGCGCCAAGAATAACACTATATCGAAGTAATAATCTTATTTTAGATAATTATCAACTTTTTATTAGATTAGTTTTACTACTTAATTTTCAAAATAATTTTCAAAATACTTCATCATTTCCACTCGATTTTAGTGTTGCGTGTTTTTGTCTGTAATGAGTAAAATTCGTCATATTTGTTAATTATGGTTATAGAATGAGCTTTAGTAGTGCAAAAATTTGAATTCCATCGGAATGTAGAATTATATTAATATTAAATAGTTGGTGTTTTATTTTAGTTATGATACTATCCTAGCATGTTGCAAATTTAACAGATTTACTTCTAATCATTCGTACAAAGCATGAATTATGGACTGTTAAAAGTGACAAATGCAATTAGTCTTATTCACGTTCAATATTATTTACCGTTACAGATCCCATGCAAGTATCACAAACTAAAGAGAGTCTTACAAAACAAACAGATTTTGACTCCTTTTTAAATTCTGATTACAAATATGGTTTTATAACTGATATAGATTCAGAAAAAGCACCTAAAGGATTAAATGAAGAAGTTATTCGGTTCATATCGCAGAAAAAGCAAGAGCCTCAATGGATGTTAGATATGCGTATTAGAGCATATAATATTTGGCTTCAAATGAAAGAACCATCTTGGGCAAATATAGATTATCCTGTAATAGATTACCAAGATATTTATTATTATTCTGCACCTATACAAAAAAAATCTGTAAATGATTTGAGTGAAATTGAGCCAGAGATTTTAAATACTTATGAGAAATTAGGAATTCCTTTGCAAGAACAAAAACTATTAGTAGGAGTAGCAGTAGATGCTGTATTTGATAGTGTTTCTGTTGCGACAACCTATAAGGAAAAACTCAAAGAGTTAGGGATTATATTTTGCTCATTCTCAGAAGCATTAAAAAAATATCCAGATTTAGTGCAAAAATATTTCACGTATGTTGTATCAATATCAGATAATTTTTTTGCCACTCTTAATACTGCGGTTTTTAGTGATGGAACGTTTGTGTATATTCCTCCTCAAGTAAAATGTCCTATGGAACTTTCTACATATTTTAGAATAAATGAGGCAAAGACTGGACAATTTGAAAGAACATTAATTATTGCAGATAAGGCAAGTAAAGTAAGCTATCTAGAAGGTTGCACAGCGCCTATGCGTGATGAGAATCAATTACATGCTGCTGTGGTTGAATTAGTTGCATTAGAAGATGCTGAGATCAAATATTCAACTATACAAAATTGGTATCCTGGAGATGCAAATGGCAAAGGTGGAATATATAATTTCGTGACAAAAAGAGGTTTATGTGAAGGAGAAAAATCTAAAATCTCTTGGGTACAACTTGAAACTGGATCATCAATTACTTGGAAATATCCAAGTTGTATACTAAAGGGCGACAACTCAATTGGAACATTCTATTCTGTTGCATTGACGAATCATCACCAGCAGCTAGATAGTGGTACAAAGATGATTCATATAGGAAAAAATACTACTAGCACAATCATTTCAAAGGGCGTTTCTACAGGGCATAGTAGAAATACATATAGAGGAAAAGTTAAAATCTTATCTAGCGCATCAAATGCTAGAAACTTTACTCAATGTGATTCATTGTTAATAGGATCTAAGTGCTCTGCTAATACCATACCTTATATAGAAACAAAAAATAAGACTACCAGTATAGAACATGAGGCAACAACATCAAAAATAGGAGAAGACCAGATCTTTTACTGTCTACAGAGGGGTTTAGCTAAAGAAGAGGCGGTGTCTTTAGTAGTAAATGGATTTTGTAGTGAAGTGATAAAAACGCTTCCTATGGAGTTTGCAGTGGAAGCGAAAGCGCTTCTTAATGTAAGGCTTGAAGGAGCTATTGGTTGAGTGCTTTTTATAAAAAATAACAACAGAAATAACATGTTAAAAATAAAAAATCTTACTGTTTTTGCAGAGAATAAGTTAATTATTAATTCACTAGATTTGGAAGTTGGAATGGGAGAAGTACATGCAATTATGGGTCCAAATGGAACTGGAAAAAGTACTTTAGCTCATTTACTCGCTGGAAAAGAGGGCTATAATATAGCTAGTGGTGAAGTGATGTTTTGTGGTCTTGATCTTTTAGCACTTAGCGTTGATCAAAGAGCAAGACATGGATTATTTTTAGCGTTTCAGCATCCTATAGAAATACATGGTGTTTCTAGCATTGGATTTATTAAAGCTTCTTTAAATGCTATAAGAAAAGAACAAAATCTTCCACCAATAGATGGAATAGAATTTTTAAAAATGATGAGAAAGCAAGCGAGTAGAATAGGGTTAGATGAAAAATTATTTAAGCGCTCCTTAAATAGTGGATTCTCAGGAGGAGAGAAAAAAAGATTAGAAACCCTACAATTACTTATGCTTAAACCAAAATTAGCGATTTTAGATGAAATAGATTCTGGATTGGATGTGGATGCGCTAAAATTAGTAGCAGACGCGATTAATTCGGAACGAAGCAATGATAGATCTTTTATAATAATAACACATCACGATAGATTATTGCGCTATATTCAAACGGATAAGGTGCATATATTTTATAATGGTAAAATTGTTCAATCTGGAGGTATTGATCTGTCTAAAAAGATAGAAGTAGAAGGGTATGGCTTTTGTCAATAATGTCAATATATGTATACTAATGAAAAAAACAAGCAATTATAAAGAAGAAGAGATAATAGAATTGTTCCTAAATTGCATCTCTAGTACTTCCACAAAGGAGTGTATTAGTGATTTTAGAAAAGATGCTATAGCACATATTGCTAATCTCTTATTTCCTTCAAGTAAAGAAGAAGCTTGGAGATATACAAAGTTTGAACCAGATAATATAGATACATTATTACAGCAAAGCAAAGCGCCACTAAATAAGAGCTTGAGCTCAACAAATTTAGGATTACACGATTATAAAGTAGACGATTATGATATCATTTTACAAGATGGAGTCATCCAGCATAAAAATAACGCATTTTTAGATTCATGCAACACAAAAATACTCCAATTAGAAAGTTTGTTATCAAACGATAGTTTTACTAAAAGCCATGATGTTATGAGTTTTAAGAAAGGTATTATAAAGGATATTATAAAAAACTCTATCGAATTTAACAGATTATTTATAACACTTCTAAATACTGTATTTTGTACTAATTACATAATTATTGATGTGCAAGAGAATAGCATAATTGATAGACCACTTAAAATATGTCATTTAGATAGTGGAGCTTATGATGCGCAATATGTACAATGGATCATCAATCTAGGCTCAAATAGCAATGTGACGTTATATGAACACTTAATAGCAAATGCTGATGCTAATACTACACATAATCATGTCCTGCGGGTGCGAACTGGTAATAACTCTCAAATCTATCATTATAAGATTCAAGAACTGCCGCAACGCACATATTACTATTGTGCGACACATCTCTATTTAAATAGTAATAGCAGTTATAATAGCACAATCTTTAATATTGGAGCAAAAAAAAGTCGCAATGAAATTCATGCTGATATTTTTGAAAACTCATCTTGTAAAATAAATGGTCTTTCTTTGGGAAAAAATACCCAGCATCACGATATTTACTTAAATTTTAGTCATAAAGCGCATAACAGTAATGGTAGTCAATTATGGAAATATATTCTTGATGATAAGGCATGTGGTGTATTCTATGGACGCATTAATATACCACAAGATTGTCCGAAAACTGAAGCGTATCAATTGAATAAAACAATATTACTATCTCATAATGCACGTATGTTTAGTAGACCCGAGCTCAATATATCTACTGATGATGTAAAATGCTCGCATGGATCTGCTATTGGGAGTATTGATAATGATGCATTGCATTATCTAAAAACAAGAGGTTTAGATACATACCAAGCTATGAACCTATTACTAGAAGGATTTATTGTAGTGATTTTAGAATCAATTGAATGCGAATCCGTTAAAACAATTATTCGCGAAAAATTACTTTCTTGGATTGGGATGGAAATCATATGAAAATTTGCAATAAAATTTCTTTTAAAAAAGATTTTCCATTTTTTGCTAAAAACGATGTTTTAGTATTTTTAGATTCTGCTTCTAGCACACAGAAACCTCAGATAATGCTCGATACATTAAATGAATTTTATTTATCAGAGTATTCGAATATACATAGAGGAATTTATAAATTGAGTTCTCTAGCTACGAAAAGATTTGAAGAAACAAGAGAAAAAGTAGCAAAATTTATAAATGCTTTTTCAAAAAATGAAATTGTTTTTACTAAAGGAGCAACAGAATCTATCAACTTAGTCGCACACTCTTATGGTTATGCGTTTATTTCATCTGGAGAAGAGATTATAATAAGTGAAATGGAACATAATTCTAATATTATGCCGTGGAAATTTCTCTGTGATAAATTGGGCGCAAAACTCCAAGTTATACAAGTAGATGAAAATGGAGAATTATCACTAGACCATTATAAAAGTCTTTTATCAGAAAAAACGAGTCTTGTAGCCATTACTTATGCATCAAACGTTCTGGGAACAATCAATCCAATAAAGGAAATAACAAAATTAGCACATCAAGTTGGGGCTAAGGTATTAGTAGACGCTTGTCAAGCTATTGTACATCTAAAAATAGATGTACAGGATTTGGATTGTGATTTTTTGGTATTTTCTGCGCACAAATTATATGGTCCTAATGGAGTTGGTATACTATATGGTAAAGAAAATATATTAAATAGTATGCAACCCTATCAACTTGGCGGTGGAGTTGTTGATGATATGACGTTTGAGAATATATCGCTTAGAGAGGCTCCTTTCAAATTTGAAGCAGGCACTCATTGCATAGCAGAAGTTATATCATTTGGATCCACAATAGATTATTTAATAAAAATAAGAAGTACTGATGCAATATTGTATGAAAATTCTCTTTTGCTGTATATCACAGAGGAAATGCAAAAGATGCAAAATTTTCGTATTTGGGGAACAGCACAAAATAAGATAGGAATAGTTTCTTTTACACACTCTAGCGCGCACCCCGCAGATATCTCATATATTCTTGATCAGCAAAATATTGCTATAAGATCAGGACATCATTGCGCGCATGTATTGATGAAACGTTTTGGAGTAAATTCTATGGCTAGAGCATCTATAGGACTTTATAATGATTTTAGTGATATCGATAAATTCTTAAATGCAATCCATAAATTGGACAAATTTTTTAGTTAAGTATATAACATTTATAAATAATATATAAGAATAAATAAAATATGGACGAGCAAGAAATAACTACAACACATGCATATACTCAAATGTTACAAGACGAAGCTGAATGTGGTGATAAGCTCAATGAAGAGCAAATAAATGAGATTAATAATACTTCTTCCATGAAAGAAAAAATTATTGCAATCCTAAAGACAGTTTATGATCCAGAAATACCAGTTAATATATGGGAATTGGGCCTCATCTATGAAATAGATATTTCATCTGATAATATTACTGTAAAAATGACTCTAACAAGCCCGTCTTGCCCTGTAGCTGAATCAATGCCAACAACAATAAGAGAAAGATTGAAGCAATTTTTACCGCAATGTTGTAGTATAGAAATACAATTAGTATGGGAACCTCAGTGGGAGGTTAGTATGATATCTGAAAATGCAAAATTACTTTTAGATATTGTGTAATACATAGTATTAATATCATTTTAATAATGAATAATACTATCT
Source organism: Candidatus Anadelfobacter sociabilis (assembly GCF_021811825.1). Lineage (GTDB taxonomy): Bacteria > Pseudomonadota > Alphaproteobacteria > Rickettsiales > Midichloriaceae > Anadelfobacter > Anadelfobacter sociabilis. The sequence continues at coordinate 9,232 of NZ_JAJBJC010000050.1, forward strand.
CTGTATTTTTTACCTAACAATTGTACTAATGAAATTATTATAATTTGCTCTAAATTAACTCATTTAAGCACTGTTTATTATCATCACATCAATCTTAGTAGATAGTTTTATACTTACTCATTACTATCATGTATCGATTATTATTACTTGTTGACAAATCTTTACTTTTTTATAGAGTCACACGAATACGACTCATTTTGACTAACTTTTATATTGTTCATTGTTTGTTAATTTATAAGATTTATTTGGTTTTTTGTTTTATTGCTGTTTTTTAATATGAAGCTATATGTTTAACGATATTTCTTTATAAGATAGTTATTTGTTATGAAAATAGATGTAAATAGTATTAGAGTTGGAGATATAATAGAACATCAAGATAAATTGTTTGTTGTTCTCAAAACTATGCATACACAACCAGGTAAGGGTGGAGCATATATGCAAGTTGAAATGAAAGATATAGCAAATGGTATAAAAATAAATATACGCTATCGAAGTAGTGAAGTAGTTGAGAAAGCTTTTCTCGAGCAAACAGAGTGCCAGTTCCTTTATGAAGAAAACAGTGACTCAATTGTTGTGATGGATAATGCTACTTACGATCAATTTAATATTAATAAGGCACTTGTTGGTGACAAAAGTCAGTTCTTGAAAGAGGGTCTTATACTTAGGATCCAATTTTATAATGATGCTCCTGTTTTAGTAACTTTGCCCGAAACTGTCAATCTTGTAGTATGTGGATGTGAGTCAGCGGTAAAAGGACAGACTGCTGCCTCATCATATAAACCTGCAATTTTAGAAAATGGTGTGCGCGTTATGGTACCGGCATTTATAGAGATAGATGATGTGATTGTAGTAAAGATTGATAGTGGTGAGTATGTATCACGTGTAAATACTTAGAAGATTTTAAGTGATGTATGGTAAAAATATTACAATTTTCTGAAAAGAAATTAAGTATATGAGTTATGAGATAGGATTTAGGAAGTAAGGAGTTTAATGTTAGGAAGTTGGAATGCACTTAGAATAAAGATTGTAGTTGCTAGATTAGGTATATCAAAAAGAATGGTATTTGATTGTGCTAACGGATTATGTATAATACATGTATAATAAATATTGGATA
>NZ_JAJBJC010000326.1 GCF_021811825.1 Candidatus Anadelfobacter sociabilis
TTCTGTTAATACAGCTAAATTGATACAGAAATTTCAAAGCAATGGAGATAAATTCGAGATATTCATTTATGATTTGCTTTCATGTTATGTGCCAAATAATCAGTTTCTAAACCTTCATCGCGATCATAGATCTAATGTAAGTGATGGGGGGATAGATATAAAAATTACTGCAGAAAGCATAAATGAAGGTTTGATTAATTGTGGCATAAACTTATACCAAATTAAAAGCTCACGTGATGGAAAGTTAAAACGTGAAATAACAGAAGAACTGCTAGGTACAGAGAAAAATCTGCAAAATAGAGAGAAGCTTGCAGAAATAGTTAAAAACAATAATGGAGAAAAACCTATAAATTATTTTTATGTAACATTAAATAATTCGAAAATAGTTGATAGAGAGGAAGAAAAAAATTTTCTAAAGAAAATGTTAGCAGAGTGTTTAACAAAATATGGTGCAAATCCTAATGTTAATTGCGATATTATTTATCCAGATCAACTTGCTCTTTATGTAAAAACTTGTATAGCTCTTTGTGTAAATCATGATTTATACGATACTCCACTCTGTGGAGTTGTATATGATAGATGGCAAGGTTTTGATGGACAGAGAACGTTTTGTTTAGATAACAAAAGACAAAATATTTTTCAAACAATAAAAGAAGAGATAGAGAAGGATAATTTTTTCATAAA
>NZ_JAJBJC010000005.1 GCF_021811825.1 Candidatus Anadelfobacter sociabilis
CAATTGCTGGATTGTACGTACAATACACTTAGCTATTCCTTCTTGCATAAGTACTTCATTTATCTTTAGATCCAACACTATTAGAGCATCATTTGTACTTAATACGCAAGAATTTTTTATATACTCTTCTTTTGGCTCCAACTTCAATACAAATTCCTCTTGATTCAATTTTTCGCCTAATATAGTAACAGCTTTTGTTTCTTTATCATATATCCATTCTCCTTTCTTTGCAGCTATTATCATAGATTGAATTTTTGCTGGCAAGCGTTTACCAAGAACTGAAAGGTTGAGTGATAAGTTATAATTTGCATACTTTTCGATATAAGACGATCCAAGAGTCTGCAAATGCTTAACATTTACTTCGTCTTGCACTAGATGCCTGAAATAATCTGGAAGCCTTACCTCATCTTTTATTAACTTCCCCTCTATTCCTGCTTCATAAAATCTTTCCTCCGAAGATTGTACACCAACAAATGTTAAAGTTTTCAGTGGCTGTTTTATAGGAATTTTAGCCTTACTGCGTATATGAAGTGCTGCATTACAAGCCTCTCTTACACTTTCCATATTACGGCATTGTATATCACAAGCATCACGAAGTTCGGGAGGAATTGCATCATAAATTGGAAACTTTTCTAGGTGTACGCTTTCCATCTTCTTTGGATTATTTTTCATAAGCCCTTTATATATTTCTTCCGAAATAAATGGCATAAGCGGCGCAATAGTAAAGCACAACAGGCGCAAAACAGAGTATAGTGTGTTATATGCTTCCTGCTTATCATCATCCATTGTAATGGATGTTTTTTTCTTGTCATCATCAAGTCTATCACCAATTTTGCTACGCCAAAACCTAGCGCGTGATCTTCTTATGTACCAATTATTTAATATCTCAATAAAATCTGCAATCTTTTTTGTAGCTGTGACAGAATCGTATATATCTAAACTGGTTTTTACATCTTCAATCATATTGAGGCATTTATAAGAAATATAAACATCAAGAAATGCGTTTGCCTCTAATGCGAATGCTTGGGGGATGAGATCATTGTCATCGTTATATGATTTTAAGTCATGATCTATATCCATTCGATCAAAGACTTTTTCACTTCGCGATACAGGATTTTGCTTTGATGCATCATCAAGTCTTTTAGTAAGATATTGTGTCCAATTATCTTTGCTCAGTACAAATTGTGCTTGAATATTGTCGATATTTGCATATAGGGTAAAAAAATTATATGCATTCCAAAAGGGCTTAATCACAAGTCGTAGTGCTTCTTTAACGCTGCTTGCCTCTTTGTCCATTATAATTGGTTGCCCTTTCATAGCAACAGATGATAGCATATACCAACGCATTGCATCTGCTCCATATTTTTGAAAAACATCTTTCGGATCGGGATAATTTTGAAGTCTTTTTGATAATTTTTGACTATTATCCCCAAGAATTACACCATGACATATGCAGTTCTTAAATGGAGCGCTATTAAATAATGCTGTAGATAAAACAAGTAAAGTATAGAACCATCCTCTAGTTTGAGCTAGATATTCAACAATAAAATCTGCAGGAAAATGTGCCTTGAACCATTCTTGCTCTTTGAATGGATAACTTACTTGCGCGTAAGGCATAGAGCCACTTTCAAACCAACAATCAAGCACTTCAGGCACTCTACGCATCATAGAGCCTTTGGGTGGATATTCTTTATTTCTTGGATCTGTCGGATTAGGACGCACTAGAGCATCTATAAATGGGCGGTGCAGATCGTCTATCTTAATGCTAAAAGCATTTTCTAACTCTTTGATTGATCCATATACTTCTGTGTGAGGAAATGCAGGATCATCGCTTTGCCACACTGGTATAGGACAGCCCCAATAGCGATTTCTTGAAATAGACCAATCTCTAGCGTTTTTTATCCAGTTACCAAATAAATTATCCTTAATGTGTTCTGGAATCCAATTAATTTCTTGGTTATTTCTTATCATATTGTCTTTTATGTCTGTAACATTTAGATACCAAGAATCAACAGCTTTATATATTAAAGGAGTATCAGTGCGCCAACAATGTGGATAACTATGAGAGTGTTGTTCAACTTTGATGCATAATTTTCGTTCTTTTAAAATTCTAATTATACTGTCTTCTACATCAAAAACTTGCTGCCCTATATACTCTTTTATAGGATGTGTAAATCTTGCTCTACTATCAATAGGGCATACTAATTCTATTCCATTCTTTTTGCATATCAGATAATCATCTTCACCAAATCCTGGAGCTATATGTACTATTCCCGTACCATCTTCAATACTGACAAAATCACCGTGTAATATAATAAAAGCATTATCATGCTTAGAAAAATAATCAAAGAGTGGTATATACTTTCTACCAACAAGATCCTTACCTAGAATTTTTGTAACACACTCATCACCTATAATATTTGTTAGTTTATTAGCAAGTGTTGTAGCAACAATATAACATGTATCTTGCTTACGTATAACGGAGTATTCTATTTCATTACCCACAGCTAGAGCTAAATTAGATGGTAAAGTCCATGGAGTGGTGGTCCATATAAGTAATAAAATTTCTTTAATATCATTGCTAATATTATTAGATATAAAATTTGGGATTTCAGCCAAGCGAAATCCTACGGTAATAGCTTTGCTTTTTTTGGGACGATATGAGTCATCCATGCGCGTTTCAAAATCAGAAACAGGCGTTTCGCATGCCCAAGAATATGGCATCACACGCACTGATTTGTATATAAGACCTTTTTTATATAATTCGCTAAAAACCCATAGAACACTCTCCATATATGAAAGATCCATTGTTTTGTAATCATTTTCAAAATCAACCCATCTACCTTGGCGTTCAACATATTCTTTCCACTCGCTTGTGTATCGAAGTACAGAACTACGACAATAATCGTTGAACTTATCAATACCATATTTCTCAATTGCAGCTTTTCCTGAAATACCTAATTCCTTCTCTGCAAGCATCTCGGAAGGTAGACCATGACAATCCCACCCAAATCTACGTGTTACTTTTTTGCCTAGCATAGTTTGATAACGAGCATAAGTATCCTTTACAAAGCCCGTTAATAAGTGACCATAGTGAGGTAGTCCATTTGCAAATGGCGGCCCATCATAAAAAACAAATTCCTCACTACCTTTTATGGATTTATTGAATATATCCTTGTCCTTCCAAAATTTCAATATTTTCAATTCTAATTCGGAGAAATTAGGATCTGGATTGACCTCTGAATAATAAGTTTTGTGTGATTTATTCTGCATATAATAAGTGTTATTGTAGTGTATTTATTATGAGTGGTTGATCTGTTAAAATGTATCAATCCTTATAAACAAAAATTCTGTTCTAGTAAAGATATGTTGCTTTTACTAACAAATTAATTGACCGCTGTTACTTTGTAGTTGTACTTTTTCTATCAACAATTATACTGCCCCCATTGATATCAACTACTATCATCTTTAATGCAATTAAAACACTCATTTATTGGAATGAATTTATATGGAATTTGATAAAAAGATATATCTCTTTAGTAAGACACAAACCGACGGTAGTGGCAAAATGAATGGGATTTTAGGAAGTAAGGGTGCTGCGTTAGCTGAAATGTGCAAAATAGGGTTACCGATTCCCGCTGGATTTACAATAGCAAGTAATATATGTGATTTTAGTACGCTGTCGGTAAGTAATATAAAAGAGTCTATAAATAGAATAAAAGATAGCATTAAGGGAGCTATTAAGTTTTTAGAAAATTCTACAGGCAAAGTTTTTGGTAATTATCAAAATCCCCTTTTATTTTCTGTGCGTTCTGGAGCAAAGATTTCGATGCCCGGAATGATGGATACTGTTTTAAATTTAGGATTAAATGATCAAATAGTTGAGGGATTGTCTGAAATTAGCAAAAATAAGCAATTTGCTTATGATAGTTACAGACGCTTTATACAGATGTATGCAAATATTGTCATGAATGTGAAAGATAGTATTTTTGAAGAAATTATTCAACACTATAAAGGTGTGCTAGGAATTTATGAAGATTACAAAATTCCTATAGAAATCGTAAAAAAAATTATAGCAGACTACAAGGATGCAATAAGGGAGCATACAGGTAATGCAATACCTAGCGATCCATACGAACAATTGTGGCAATCGGTAGAAGCAGTTTTTTTATCGTGGCACAGCCATAGGGCTGTTAAGTATAGAGAATTACATAATATTCCAAATTCATACGGTACGGCAGTAAATGTTCAAAGTATGGTTTTTGGTAATTTTAATGATAAAAGCGCTACAGGAGTTGTCTTTACACGTAACCCAAGCAATGGTAATAATGAGATCTTCGGAGAATTTTTAATTAATGCACAAGGAGAGGATATAGTTGCAGGAATAAGAAATGTAAAACCAATAAATAACGCAACAAAAAAATACCAATATAATTCTTCATTATCAATGGAAGAGTTAATGCCAGAAATTTATGGAGAATTGGTAGAGATTTGTAAAAAGCTAGAGCGCTATTACAAAAATATGCAAGATATAGAATTTACAGTAGAGAGTGGAAAGCTATGGATCTTGCAGACCAGATCTGGAAAGTGCAATATCAAAGCAAGATTACAAATTGCCTCTGATATGATTAAAGATGGCATAACAGAGCCAATAAATGCAATTTGTAATATAGATGCGCATGCAATGGAGCGTTTGCTACATCCAATTATAGATGATAACGCAAAACATATACCAATACTCAAAGGTTTGGCAGCTTCTCCTGGAGCAGTTTCAGGAAAAATCGCGCTTACATCACAAAAAGCTGAAAGAGATGGAAAGGGTGAACCTGTAATACTAATACGTACAGAAACTAGTCCAGAAGATATAAGTGGTATGAGTATTGCGCGCGGTATTTTAACAGCTCGTGGTGGTATGACTTCTCATGCTGCGGTAATAGCAAGAGGCATGGGTAAGCCATGTGTTTGTGGGGCGAATCAATTAATGATTGATGAGAAAAATCATAGAATAATAATAAAAACTTCAATATTTAACGAAGGAGATTTTATAACTATAAATGGCTCAACTGGCGAAGTATTTCAAGGTATAATACAAACAACCACACCATCATTGCCAGAAACATTTAAAGAAATAATAAAATTTGCTGATAGCGTTAAGAAAATGAAAATCATGGCTAATGCTGAAACAAAGAATGACATACATACAGCATTAAAGCTAGGAGCAGAGGGTATAGGGCTATGTCGTACCGAACATATGTTTTTTGCTCCAGAAAGACTTCTTGCAATAAGAAAGATGATAATAGCTAGAGATACAAATTACTCAATAAGAGAAGATTTAGATGAGCTTATAAAATATCAACAGCAAGATTTTGAGCAAATATTTGAATTAATGAATGGTTTGCCGACAACAATTAGACTTTTAGATCCACCTTTGCATGAGTTTTTACCAAAAAATGAAGAAGAGATTAGGGAATTTTGTCAATTAACTAACAATGATTTCCAAAAGATAGCACTTAAAATTGATTTATTACATGAATCTAATCCTATGCTTGGACATAGGGGATGTAGGTTAGCTATAACTTGCCCAGAAATATATGCAATGCAAGCGCGTGCAATATTTAATGCGATGACTCAATGCAATAAGAAGGGCATTACGGTAAATTTAGAAATAATGATACCACTTGCGCTAGGAAAGAAAGAGGTGGGTATATGTAAAAAAATTATATCTGATGAAGCTATTAATGTAGAACAAGTGTCGGGGTATAAGCCTGACTACTTATTTGGCACAATGATAGAATTACCGCGAGCTGCGCTGTGTTCGTCAGAAATAGCTGAATTAGTTGATTTTATTAGCTTTGGAACGAACGATCTCACTCAAACTACGATGGGTATATCGAGAGATGATTCAGCGCAATTTTTGCAGTATTATCTACAACAAGGAGTATTTGAATATGATCCGTTTATATCGATTGATGAAAATGGCGTTGGTATGCTTATAAAAATTGCAACAGAGGGAGCGCGTAAGATAAAACCAAAAATAAAAATTGGAGTATGTGGTGAACATGGTGGTGATCCTAGATCAATAGCATTTTTTAGAAAGTTAGAATTGGATTATGTTTCTTGCTCACCATTCAGAATTCCTACAGCGAAAATTGCCTCTGCACAAGCAGAAAAAAATGTATAACACCTATAAATTGCATTACATAAGATAGAAAGTGATTATATGTAATAATGCACAGTCTCTGTAAATGGTGATGATTTTACTATATGATTAGTATGATTTTGTAGTAATATCACTTTAAAGAAGTATGAATCAAAACAAATGATATTAAACAACTTATATGAATACTGTTAGACAGCGCAGCTATGAAAATAAAGATATGTTAGTCTCCATAGCGCAATATTTTTCCGTCAGTAACACATTGCCTCTTACATTAATAGCTGGACCATGCCAATTAGAGTCAAGAGAGCATGCGTTATTTATGGCTGATAGTATTGCAAAAGTTGCTTTGAAATTAAAAATTAATTTTGTCTTCAAAACATCATTTGATAAGGCAAATAGATCATCGATAGAGGGTGCTCGCGGTATTGGTATAGAAAAAGCTAAAAGTATTTTTGATGACATACATAGAAATATTGGATGTCCTATTATAACAGATATTCATGAAACTGCTCAAATAGCAGAAATAGAAGATCATGTTGATATTCTACAAATTCCTGCACTACTTTGTAGACAAACAGATCTATTAATATCTGCTGGAAAGAGTCAAAAGACAGTTAACATCAAAAAGGGTCAATTTTTATCTCCATATGATGTACAGAATATTGTGGATAAAGTACTCAGTACACATAATGGTAATATATTACTCACAGAAAGAGGTACTTCTTTTGGTTATAATACATTAGTAAATGATATGAGGGGATTAGAAATAATGAAAGATACTGGCTTCCCAGTGATATTTGATGCTACTCATTCCATACAGCAGCCAGGAATTTTGGGTAAATCTAGTGGTGGAGAGAAGCGATTCATTAAAACACTGTCTCGTGCAGCAACAGCAGTAGGAATAGCTGGGATTTTTTTAGAAACACATAATGATCCAACTTCTGCACCATGCGATGGGCCGTGTATGCTTCCACTTCAAGAATTAGAAGCTTTGTTGAGAGAAATAATGCAGATAGATGCAGCAATAAAGAATTATTGATGCAGTGGTTGTTATATATATTCTAGAATTGCTAGAATTGTGATCTATAAAATTAGGTTAATATGCGGTCATGTATAATGAGAATGGGAATGCACTATTATATCAATTAAAAAATAATAAAGGATTTTTGGCAGTTCACAAATATCTACATTAAGGTAATAGCGTGTAGTGAGTACAAAACGAAGCTGAGAGAAATATATAAAAAAATATCTGATAATGGTTTTTTACCCACAAGTCCAGCTATGAGCTGCTATTGAGACATAAATGTTAATTATGGAATGTATAAAATAGACTTATCATATATAAAATATTTATCTACAAATTCATCTACAATAAAATAAGAGAAAATATCGTTGCAAATAATTATCAAATATATGATATCTTACTTGAGTATTGCGTTATCAATTCAAGAGTAATAGTTATAGGTTTGTTAACATTTGAATATAGTATATCTTCCAAAATGCACTGAATCTTTACAAATTCGAATAGATTCAAGTAATGAACTTAACAAAGTTTTCTATACAAACAATCTAAATACAAAAATATTTTTTGTATTTTATGTTTTATAATCAAAATTTATAAAAAAGACCACAAATACCAAAACACAATGCAGCAAATAAATTGAATAAGAGAGGAAATAAGAGAGGGAATAACACGACTGATCCTACCACACATTTCGCACTATAAACTAATTTTATTAAAAGTCAACTAAATTTAATGGCATAATGTGTCCATAATGCGATAGAATTAGATTATACAATTTTTGTTTTTTAATTATTCTTCTAGAATGCTGATATAATATCTTAAAATCCTAATAAGTTAATCTACTTGTAAAAATAATAATCCTGCTTAAATCTATTCTAGATTTGTTTCATATGATACATAACAAAGTCATTAATTACCCTTTCTATAGCATTTTTTGCGACATTGTCTTATAGAAGTAAAGAAATGTTGAAGAAGATCTATTGACTCTCTCGACATTATATTACTGTAAGTTTCTGGAATATAAGATGATCTTAGTTTATATAATATTTCATTATCATCTTCTGTAGTAATAGCTTGTTTATTTTCTGCTCCAAATATAAGTTTTTGCATCCTACTCAAGCTTATAGCATATGAGCACATAGCGCATGGTTCAAGTGTTGAATATAATGTGCATTTCCCAAGGTAGCGAGATTTGAGTTTTTTACACGCTTTTTTGATTGCTAATAACTCTGCATGAGCTGTAGCATCATTATTACTTTCTACAAGATTATGCTGCTTTGTTATTACGCCATATTTTTCATGCACTATTACAACACCAATTGGCACTTCTCCTTTAACGATTCCTTTTTTTGCCTCGCACAAAGCTAATTCCATATAAGAATTATCAAATTTTGACATAAGAGAGAATTTTATATTGATTATGATAAAACTAAAAACTACAATTTTAACTATATTTTAAATATAAGTATGTTAAGCCATCTTACGAATATCGCAATTATGGTATAATAAAATTTAGTAAAAGATGAAAACATATAATAGAATCAACAATAAAATCAAGCTCTTGACATTATGTATTGCCATAATAGTGTTGAGCGGATTTTTATTTATACCAGATGTATTAGGACGTTTAAGGAATTTTTACCAATCATGCATATACGGTTCTTCTTCTGCGGGCAGTGGTAATGAGGAAATTTTAAGTATTTATCCAATTAACCAAAATTGTGCTATCGGATGTGGTAAATCGTGTAGAGCAGCATTTTCTTCCAGAGTCTTTGTTGGTCCTACTGATTTGAATAGTGCTAAAATAAGTCAAGCACAGATGAATTTAATGAGTGTAGAATTGAATGACTCTCTCATCTATGATTGTATGTCAGCCTGCCAAAAAGGAGAATCATTTTCTGCTTGGGCTTTATCTGGCGAATCAGTGCAGCAATCAAATTCTGAAGGAAGCTATAATATGCTTGTTTCGAAGTATAATAGCAAATTCTCTACTTCGGAAACGGTAGATTCATGCACTAAAATATTGATTGATGATGATGGCAAAGTAGCGAAGAATGCAGATGGTACACTAGTACAAAATGATTTTGTTAAATCTAAGGATAAAAATTATGCTACTGATGAAATCTTAATATCAGTTAATGACACAGCCGAGGGAGGAGATGAAGGAAAGGTCTACATGTGCGGTCGTAAAGTAGTAACGCTTACTCCGGTTTTTCCAAATATTTATCATATTTATCCTACTGTAATTGAAGGTGGTGATAGTGCAATATTACCAGATTTATCAGGTACAAGAAACAAATACTATGACTATTCAATGAACGGTTTTCAAAAAAGTATTATGGATTCTATGATAGCTGATTGGAATGGGGGTGATGGAACATATATTAAGCCTATCCCAAATTATGATTGTGGGAATCTTTCTCATGATGCTTGCGTTACAAAGTTAAATGATATACTAATGAAGGGAATTCAGTCTAAAGGAGAATGGAGCCAGAGTTGTTTTAGCGATCTTCCAGGTCAGATGCATTGTCTATCCTTCATGAGTGCTCGTATGAATGCTTGTGCTGCAAACCTTTATTATCCACCAAAATGTACAAAACAGCATTCGTCAACAGGCTCTAACTGCACAGCGGGTACAACAGATTTTCTTGAAGCTACACAAGTTTGTTTAGGAAAAAAAGTAGATTCTGGGACAGCAGATAAATCTCCGCCACAAGGATGGGAATTAACTACGCAACAAAAAGCTGTAAATATGGTTGCGCCAAGAAACACTCATGCATGCTTTGTAGGTTTATCTGATGATCAATGGAATCACTTAACAAATAAAGATATATTTGAGTACTATAAAACATATAACAAGCAACAATATTTTGTACCTCTTGATGCCGATGGGAAACCAATAGATTTAAATATTGTGAAAAGAGTAAATTGCTTTTGGGATTATCATGTAAGAAGTGATATTCCTACAAAAACTGGTGTTTTTTATAAAAAAGGAGATGATATTAGTATAACTTTTAAAGGTGGAATGATAATAAGTTCAGATGGTGTGAATTTTTTAGATTACAAAAGTGCTGTAATGGATTTTTTTGCTAAATCCGCTAATAGGAAAAATGAAATACAGCAAATGAGTATGATGAATTTTAAATTAGATGGTGTATGGCATCAAATTTCAGGTGAAAGATTAAGAAATTCAAGAGATGAAGAAGTGCTAAAAGTTTGTGATTCAAATACCTATTATGGTGGTGGAAAAGAAGAGGGATTTAGCAGTTTTATTTCACAAAGTACTGTTGAGACAGTTACTGATGGCAAAGATCCGATAGAAAATCCAGATCAAAACACAAAATTGCCATGTAGTTATATTATACGTCCTGGGCAAGGTATTTATGAAATAAATACCATTAATCAAGAGACTTATACTTCTCAATTAAATGAAAGACAAGAGATAGAAGTGCAGCATCCACAATTTTATAAAGGGGGATATCCCATAAGCTTAGGTGGGTTTCAAGTTAAGATTGATTGGGGAGGTTGTCCTATTTTAATTGGTGATAGATTGCAAGTCGCTTACACTAATAATATTCCGCGTGATGGAGATTGGGTAGATGTTGATCTGAATAAAAGCAATTCACAAACAGGACAAGGGAGTTCAACGCAAAATGCTCAATATGGTGTCAAAATTACACCAAAGAAATTTTTTAGTGGTATTGGTAATTATACTGTAGGAAGTATAAATGATGGTGATAATAGATACTTATATTTTAGGATAAAACCATTCCCTCAGGAAGGTTTTAGTACAAATAGTGCAACAATGTTCAGTACTAATAATAGATTTGGGCATTATGATATCAAAGTGCACACAAATCATACACATATACCAGCTGGTGGTCCGCTTTATGATCTTGTACGAGCGGTGGATAGAACATTATTTGGTGATGATCATGCGCAATACAAACCTGATGATCCAGAATATCAAGAAAATAATCAAGGCATCATAAAAGAACTATTTTCTAATACTATATCACAGTCAAGATATGCAAATATTATAAATATAATGCTCATTTTATTCGTTATTCTATCAGCTTTAGCTTTTTTGATAGGGATATCACATTTAGATACACACGAAGGACTAAAAAGAGTATTGAAGATAGCTTTTGTAGTTGCATTAATTTCACCATCTAGTTGGGAATTATTTGGAGTGAATATAGTAAATATGTTTGTTGATGGAGCGTTAGACATTATCAGAAAAATTGTAGGAAGTCAGTATATTGCACAAGAAATGAATATAGATATGGACAATGATAAGTTCGCTGTATTTGCAATGTTTAATATGCCAATATCTCTTATACTAAGTGGTGATACTGCGTTACGATTGGCTTGTTTATTAGTCACTAGTGCATTTGGGTTTGTTGTGGTTTGTATTATTCTTGCAAGTAGTATTATTTACATATTAGCACTAGTAAAAGCAACGGTGTTTTTTGTTTTTTGTTTGATGGTTGAAAGCTTATTAATTATTTTATCACCCATTGCTATACCAATGATACTGTTTGAACAAACAAAACAAATTACTATAAAATGGTTTAAACAGCTTATTTCATATGCTTTACAGCCAATTTTTTTGTTTTCTGCACTTGCATTATTCAATACTATGATGTTAGTTACAATTAGAGGAGTCTTTGGATTTACAATATGTCCGAAGTGTATTATAGCAATACCTCTGCCATTATTTGATGATATATGTTTGCTACCTGCATACGGTTTAATGCAACAGATGCATTATCCACCAGAAGTTAATTCTATGTTTGTTCTACCACTTGCATCGATTGTAGCATCTCTATTATTTGCTACAATGGGTCATACAATGTATGTTTTAAACAAGATTTCAGCAGAAATTATATCAACGCTAGTTACTGGTATGCCTTCTAGTAGTAGTGTTGCATCTTTAGCTACAGAGAATGTACATTCATCAACTGCGAATGCAATAACAGCTATAGCAAGCACTGCTAAGAATTTTGCTAAAACTGGTTTGCAAATTGGTCGAAATACAGTAATGAGCATGAGAGACGATAGAAACAATCAATTGAAGAAAAAGAGAGATGAGATTAATATTTTATCTTCCAAATCTGCTTTGCTTGATAAGCAATTGAATGAAGAAGATTCTAAAGAAAATAATGATAATAAGGGAAGTGATCAAGAAAAATAGTAATTGATAGTTCTTAGTAGCAATTGATAATGATCAATCCTTTTGCTATTGAGGCAAATGAGTTTTGATAACATATTGTATTAATAGTTATATATAGTTTATACTTATAGAAAATTATCAATAATGATATTAGTGATGAGTAGACTAAATAAAGAAAAGAACAATTTTGAAAAATGTACTACTACAGATAATGGTACAGTCTATAAAAAAAAAGAAGTGTACAAAAGCAGCGTTCTCGAGAGCGAGCAAGATAAATCTCATAGATTGCAAAATATCGATAGCACAAAATCTTATAATAAGAATATAAAAAAGAAAAATGCAATTCCAGAGCAGCGCACTATTACAAAAATAGAAGAACATTTAGAAGTTTTAGTGGATTTTTACTGTGATATGGCAAAAACTACAAGTATGCATGGCAAAGAACTTGATGCTGCTATAAAGCATGTTCTTAATAGTGACGTTAAACATATGCAAAGAGTAAATGATTCATTGAAGTTTTTAGAATGCTGTATTACACTAAAAGATGATAAACAAATGCAAACTATTCCATATTATATTATTTGTAAAATAGCAGAATTACGTTATCTATTAAAATTTGATCCAACTAATATTTTGTTTGTTCTATCAACATTACAAAGATATATGCTAGACCATCCAGAAGCATTTGCAATTATATCATCCGCTATTTATTCTTGTTATGCAGAATATCCAACAATTGTAAGGTGTTTATCGAATAGAGTGAATAATGAGTCTTGTCTTTATTTGTAAATTTAGAAGCTTTATATGTCTACTCAACTTTGCTAAATTAGTCGATTATATAGTTTGTTCTAAATATCTCCCATATAGGATGTGCCACTTTAAATAATATTCTAAATTCTAAGATTATATCACTTAATGTATATATGTTTTTGCCTTTACAGTATCTTACTTTTTATAAATCATATAATTCAGATCCAAACAAAAGTAACAATAAAAATCACCGAGTCATCGTCAACTACAATTATGTTTTAAAGCGGATATTTTAGAGCAGAAATGCTATGAAGTCTTTATATATTTGGTTGCGGGGGAAGGATTTGAACCTACGACCTTCAGGTTATGAGCCTGACGAGCTTCCAAGCTGCTCTACCCCGCGTCAAAAATATTCATTACACATGGTAATACGCCGGAGGGTATAATAATTTATTACATAATGCAATGATTTTTTACTAATGATACTTTATTATTATAATAATATTCAAGACAGATGCCAGACAGATGCCATCGCATTCTGACATGATATACATAATCATATTAGTATTTTTATTTGGCGAATTACAGATAATTTTATCATGGGATATTGTCACATAATATGCTCAGTATGTATACTATTACAGCTGGATACATTATTAAATATAACGAAAAAAAGAATAGACCATCAATAGATCTCAATGAGAGTAGTCATTGTCAAAACCTTATAAGATAATATTCTTAACTTGGCAACTCACCTTACTTAAAAGAATAAAATTTTGGGTTGATACATATTGTTTGACCAAGAAGAGTGAGGAGCATATGGAGGTTTGTAAGAGATATTAGATCTGAATTATAATAAGATTGAAAGCTTAAAAAGAGAGAATATTTATAAAGATATCTTAAATTCCATTTTATATACTGCGCAAATTCCATAGATTTTTATGAATTTTGAGCTAGTTAGTTAGTGTATTTTTACAGATAAGGTTATAGTAGGTTTAGTGTTGCGGATATGATGAGCATCTATGTTTTTTTAGACTAATAATTAGATATAACAAACTTGTATCTCTAGCATTTGCTTTCATATACCACAATCTGGAAATATTGTACTAAGGACCAACAAGGCTACGCTCGCAGAATGTTTAGTTATCATTCTTATACTTCTAGCTTATTTATTTTGTTTCACAATTTTATTATGATACATAGAAGAAAAGTACGAATAATTAAATAAATAGATCTTTAATCTCTTTATAAAGTTAGAACATTTATTGAATTTCTCCATGACAGTATTTATATTTTTTACCAGAACCACAGGGACATAATTGATTTCGCAAGATATTTGGATTTGAAAAAAAATTTTTAGAATTATCGTAAGCAATATTTGCAGCATAAGAGTTATCACTCTCATTAGGCATATCATCTATGATATCACATTTTTGTTGCACCAAATCCTCACTATGATCTTTATTGTACTCCGTTGTTTTTGTATTATAAGAAATGCATATATGAGCTATTCGTGATACTATTTCTTTTTCAAATTCTTTTAACATCGTTTCAAACATACTAAATGCTTCAAACTTATACTCAATCAATGGATCTTTTTGACCATATGCACGCAATCCTATACCAGTGCGTAAATGATCTAAATTATGTAAATGCTCTTTCCATGATTGATCTAGAGTAGTGAGGAATATACTTTGTATAATTTTATTGAGTGTATCTTTATTATTGTATATTTCTTTAAACTTTTGTTCGATTATACAAGTATTGATTGATTCTACTAATTTTTCTATTAACTCCCATACATCATTAATTTTATTATTATCAATAAATTCGTTCACATTATAATGCATTCCTAAAAGATGCAATAGGGCTGTGTTTAAACCATTAATATCCCATTCATCTCTATAGGATTTTGGTGCAATAAATTTTTTCACAAGATCCTCTATTACTATACTAATAATGCGATGAAGAGTATCGATTAAAACTTCTGGATTGTTCATTATTTCATTGCGTTGAGTATATATTACTCTACGTTGCTCATTCATAACGTCATCAAATTGCAATAAGCTTTTACGCACTTCATAATTATTCATTTCTACACGTTGTTGCGCTCTACGCAACGATTTGCTAATCCAAGGATGTATGATTGCTTCATTTTCCTTAAGTCCCAATTTTGTCAAAAAACCTCCAAGCTTTTCTGATCCAAAAATCCGCATTAAATCATCTTCTAGTGAAAGAAAAAATACAGATTTTCCAGGGTCTCCTTGACGCCCAGAACGACCGCGTAATTGGTCATCAATTCTTCGCGATTCATGACGTTCTGTACCAATTACAAAAAGACCTCCAGCATCTTTCACGATTTTTCTTTCATTTTCTACATGTTGATAAACTATATTACGTAATTCTTCTAATTTGTCCTTCTTTATAATTTCATCTGATTCATTATTTATTTCAGAAACAAGTTTGACAAAATTTTTAAATTCTATAGTAAAGCCCTTCGTATCATAACTGTGTTTTTTATTAGATTTATTATGATTTTTGAAAGATTCAGGGTCTGAAAGAAGTGATTGGAATAACATTTCTGCATTCCCCCCTAGCATAATATCTGTTCCGCGACCAGCCATGTTTGTTGCTATAGTTACTGCTCCAAATCTTCCAGCTTGTGCTATAATTTCTGCTTCTTGTTTATGACATTTAGCATTTAATACATTATGCTTAACTCCATGTTTCTTAAGTAGATCAGAAAGATATTCTGACTTTTCAACGCTGACTGTGCCAACTAATATAGGCTGTCCATTATTGTTCGCTTCCAAAATGGTCTCCACTAAAGCCCTATATTTTTCGTTTGCAGTTTTATAGATAATATCATCCAAGTCTTTGCGTACCATATGTGTATTCGTTGGTATTTTCGCAACTGCCAATTTGTATATTTCACGTAGCTCAGTAGCTTCCGTAGATGCTGTACCAGTCATACCAGATAATTTAGGATACATACGAAAATAGTTTTGGAATGTAATCGATGCAATTGTTTGATTTTCACTTAAAACTTTAATGCCTTCTTTTGCTTCCAGAGCTTGGTGTAATCCTTCTGAATAACGTCTTCCTTCCATTAAACGTCCTGTAAATTCATCTATAATCATTAATTTGCCATTATGTACTAAATATTCGGTATCTCGCTTATAAAGATGATGTGCGCGTAAAGCTTGCGTGAGATGATGCACTATGCGCATATTCTCTAAATCATACATATTAGTACCTTTCGCAATCAGATTATTTTTTATTAATATCTGATCAATTTTCTCATTGCCGAGATCTGTTAGTATGACAGTTCTTTGTTTTTCATCAATTTGATAATAGTTGTGTTCTAAATTACGTACGATTTTATCTATTTTTACGTATAATTTAGTATCATCGTCACAAGCTCCAGAAATAACGAGAGGAGTGCGAGCTTCATCAATTAAAACGCTATCTGCTTCATCAATAATTGCATAATAATACGGACGTTGAACAAGAGTGCTATTCTCATATTTTAAATTATCTCGTAAAAAATCAAAGCCAAATTCATTATTTGTTCCATAAGTAATATCTGCTCTATAGGCAGCACTTCTCTCTCGTTCGGGTGTATCATTTTTTATGCATCCTACTGTCATACCTAAAAAATTATAGACTCTACCCATCCACTGTGAATCTCGTTCTGCAAGATAATCGTTTACAGTAACCACATGAACTCCTTTTCCAAGTAAGGCATTAAGATAAGTCGCAAGAGCTGCAACTTGTGTCTTACCTTCGCCAGTACTCATTTCTGCAATCATACCGTAATGTAGTACAATACCACCAATAAGCTGTACATCAAAATGCCGCGTTCCTAAAACACGTGCTGTAGCTTCGCGCACAACAGCAAAAGCGTGGGGCATTATATCATTTAAACTCTCTCCTCGCTCAATTCTATTTTTAAATTCATCCGTTTTATTACGTAACTCATCGTCACTTAATTGCTTTACCATATCTTCCAAATTGTTGATTTGTGATACAATGCGCCGCAATTTTTTTATTAAATTATCATTAGAAGAACCTATGACCTTTTTTATTAATGATAAAAACATTATAGTAATAATTAAAAAATAAGTAAAAACAGCACTGCAATAAGAAGCATAATCTTTGTAGATGCAGATGCAACCTGTGCAACATAAGCATGGAATTCATTCAAAGTACAGAAATTTTATATAGAGATATTATATTTCCAAAAGCCTATAGATCGCAATAATATACACATCACAAATAATATTTAATTTATTAAATATTTGAGTAAATTGCTACATTTCTTTACACTTATCACTTACTGAATATCTTGATGTAAGTTTTCGATATTCGATATCTCTGATCCGCATACCACTCCATCTTTATGTAATAACTTCTCAACTTTCATTTGTGCCTCATTCAATTTTCTCTGGCAATAATCTTGCAAAACACACGCTCTCTCATAATATTTGACAGCATGATCCAGCTCAACATCGCCCTTCTCAAGTAATGTTGTTATTTTCTCCAATTCAGCTATGGCAACTTCAAACGACATCTTTTCAACATCACAGGTAAAGGTAGTATTTTGTTGAGTCATGATTCTACTATTATCATTCATTAACAATAAAATTAAAAATTATATGCAAAAAATATATTAAAATATATTAAGTTGAAACAAATTCTCATTGAAATATACACGTATATGAGAATATTTAGTAGTAAGAATATAAGGAAATAGCAAGAAAGTTAAGAGGAATCTTAATTTTTCTTTAACATTAAAAATTAATATCTATAGTGTGATTGTGAAATGATGCATACAATAATTTTTCTCTAAAAAAATAACATTTTTTATTAATATTCAATAAATAATTTTTTATGCTAAAAATCATTTTTATGGGTACTGGCGATTTTGCAGTGCAAATTCTACATGCAATAGTAGAACAAAAAAGATTAAATGTAGTAGCGATTTATACAAAAAATCATGAAATAGATTTTGCTAAATTCTCAATGCATCATCATAACATATATACAATAGCTAAGGAATTTCGTATAAATGTAAAAACTCCCACAACATTAGCTCAAGAAAGTTGTATATCAGAATTACGTAATTTTCATGCAGATATAATAGTAGTGGCATCATATGGAATGATACTTTCAAGACAGATTCTAGATATACCGAGGTATGGATGTATAAATGTTCACCCATCTGCATTGCCTAGGTGGCGTGGTGCAGCGCCAATACAGCGAGCGTTGATGGAAGGTGACAGCTATATTTCTGTATGTATTGTAGAAATGAATGAGGGACTAGATACTGGACCTATCATTATGAGAAAATCTATAAAAATAGATGATGATATAGATTGCGGAAATTTAACAAAAATTTGCGCAGATCTAGGAGGTAATATGCTCACTACAACATTACTCAATTTAGAATGTGGCATACACTATGATGTAACTGAGCAAGATGATGAAGGAGTTACATACGCAAATAAAATAGAAAAATATGAAGAGCAAATAGATTGGACACAAAGTGCGAGCAAAGTAATAAACAGAATTAGAGCGCTAAGCCCTACACCTGGAGCGTATTTTACATATCGTAATATAAGAATAAAAATTCTTCAAGCAATTAGATTAACATATATAGATGAAGAGAATCAATGCGGGACTGTGATTATAAGAACAATCAAAAAAACAAATGAAAAAGAAGTTATTATTCTTTGTGGTGATGGACGATATATCAAACCAATTATAATACAAAAAGAAGGATCAAAAGTAATGAAAATGGATGACTTTTTGCGTGGTAATTATTCATTTTTTGAAGAACAATGATTTGTGACAGTACTTTTTTGTTATTTGTTATGCTATTATGTCATGGATTATATCTATGTTACACCAATAGCGGCGATTGTTCTACTTATAGAAAAATTGTATAAAATATTGGAAACTTCAATTTCTGCTGTGATATAGTTTTATAAAACACTGGACAAAAAGTGATAAAAATGTACACTTCCTAGGTAGTTTTTCCTTGATATTATTAACTCTCAATATCAAATTTTTGATGATACACTTATTTGGTAAAATAAAAATATCTCAAATACAAATGATTGTATTGGGTATGTTGTTGGGTATTTTATGTGGCTTTATATTAGAAAATAAAGCGCAGCCATTGGAGTATCTTGGGGTATTTTTTCTACATCTTATAAAGATGGTTACTATACCAATAATATTTTTTACTATAATTTATGGTACAACAAATATAGAAAATCAAACTGGACTTTTGAAATTGGGGAAAAAAGCACTAATTGCATTTTTATTAACATCTACACTTGCTGTTATATTAGGTATAGTAACATCTTTAATCATCAGACCAGGAGAGGGCTTAGATATTACTATACCTAAACCTTCTAACACGAGCAGCTCTGTACACAAAGCAACAAATCCTTTGGAGTTATTAGTCAACATCATTCCTCAGAATATTTTTCTTTCACTAACAGAAGGTAATATACTACAGGTGATAATATTTTCATTTTTTATAGGAATAGTACTAAATAGTAATAGAGAAAAATGTCAAGATATTATCAAAGTATGTCATCAATCTGCTCATATTTTCTTTGAAATGATCCGTAAAATTATGTATATCGCTCCTTTTGGAGTGTTTGGATATATAGCATCTATGGTTGGAACTCAAGGTTTAGAAATAGTAGAAGTATTGGCTAAGCTGATTTTTGCAATATTAGCAGCATCTATTGTACAATATATAGTTTTTGGAATATTAATCTTATTATTTGTACGAGTATCGCCAATTCCATTCTATAAAAAATTAGCGGGTGTGCAAATGATGGCATTTTCTACAAGTAGTTCTAAAGCCACTTTAGCGAATTTAATTCAAGTATCTGAAGAAACTTTAGGGATTTCAAAACGTAGTAGTAGGTTTTTATTACCACTTTCTGCAGCATTAAATATGGATGGGGGGGCAATTTATCAAGCTTCATGTGCTATATTTTTTGCGCAGCTAACAGGTATCTCGCTCTCGTATTCTGATTACGGCACTATTCTTTTTATGTCAACTATAGCCTCGATAGGTGGTGCTGGAATTCCTGGTGGTGTTTTATTATTTTTGGGTATGGTTCTCAGTTCTGTAGGATTACCTGCGGAAGGAGTAATCCTAGTAGCTAGTGTAGATAGAGTGTTAGATATGATTACAACATTAATAAATGTTACAGGTGATGCATGCGTTACTTTATTAGTAGATAATTCTGAAGGGACATTCGATAAAAAAAGATATAATGACTAATTATTTCGTCCGTAATATAATGACTAATTATTTCGTCCGTAACTTATTACTAATATCAATCAATATGAATTTTAGTTCTTTGCATTATATCTGGATTATGTTCCAATTAGTGTAATATGCGCGCAACTTAAGGTTGATAATAGTCTTTTATAAGTAACTATAAAACATTTTCTGTTAGATTTTATTCGAATAAGATTATGTGAGAAGTAAATTTAGATTGAAAATAGAAAAAATGTTCTTTTCTACTTTGTAGATTCATATTGCAAAAAATTCTTATTAACCTTATGCATTTCTTATGATTTTCTCTAATTGTCCTTTTTTATATTATTTCTTAGTATTGATTTCATAGTATATGGTATAATATTATGCTATAAAATCTTATCTTCACCAATTTTCATGGAGTATTTGAGCTCATATGAGTGCTTTTTTGTACACCATTCTATAGTGCTAAATGCATCATATAATATAGGAAAATTTGATCTACTATGTCCTATTTGAGTTGTTTTGAATACTGGAAAATTGACATTTTTTGCAAAATTTTCTATCACACCATTAATTAGATCATCTTGTTGTTTAGTAAATTCACCAAATATCACAGCTTTAACATCATTTAATGCTCCTGCGTTGCTTAAATGTTGCAAATATCTATCGACAGCATGTCCCTTTTCTGAAATATCTTCTAAAAATAGTATCTTATTTTTTGTAATAATTTGCCATTTTGTACCCAAGGTTGTAGTAACGATACTAAGATTTCCTCCAGTAATCTTTCCAGTGATATCATTATTGCACCTATTATTAGTATTATTAATGCAACTTAGTTCTATTGTATGTAAGTGTGGATTTTGCGATAAATTATTACCTTCCAGTATTGGTATGAGTTGTAAAAAATTTTGTGGATTTTTTTTATTATTAAGTAATTCAATTGCCATTGCTCCATGTACAGCTTGCCATTGCCAATTTTGTGATATAAAAATATTTAATGCTGTAATATCACTATACCCCACAATAATCTTTCTTTTTTGTGGTTTTTTGATGAGTGATAAATTTTGCAGTAACTTTGCTGATCCATACCCACCTCTTATAGACCATATTATATCCACATCATCATTTTGTAGTGCGCTATTTAGCATCTTAGATCTAGTTATATCATCACAAGAGCAATATAGAGATCCGTCATTAATTGTGGTATAATCAAATATAACATTTTGTGGCAACACGCTTTTTAATATTTCCAGCTCTTTTTTAGTGATGCCGCTAGCAGGAAGTAATAAAGCTATTTTGTTTGCACTTATAGCTTCAATAAGCTTTTTGTCATTTAGTGCTGCATTAAATTTTTCATTTTTGTTACAGCATGAACTAATAAAAATAGTTGTAAGTAATACGATGTAGTATTTATTAAGAGCTGAGAACATAAAACTCACATTAATTTTTTTATATATTAAGAATTCTTAGCATTTTTTGGAATATATTTCTTGAATATACGATTATAATGTTCTCTGTAAATATAACCACATTTTGTACAATAACTTTCATCTAATATCTCAGATATTTCTACAATATAATTGTTCTCTTTATACTGATATTTATTCAGTACTACACTTCCCTTAGGCAAAATGGACCAATATTTTGTACAATTCTTGCATCTGTAGTATAAGACAGCATAAACAAATAAAGCTATCGAGATAGAAAATAATACCAAGAAACATGTTGATGCTCTAACAAGGAATGCAATGAATGAGATATTTTGATTATCGAATAGCATATTATATGCTATTGGTACTAGTATACTGATAAGAACAGTAGCTATAATTGCTCTTGATATAAGTACTTTTATCTTGCTTGGTAACTTTAGAAACAACATGTAAATACCATTTTACTATTGTTTAGTCTATTTATGTCGTAAGGACACAATTAATAAATATAGATATATATGAGAGAATAAATATTGGCTATGTGAGGTGAGATGCATCTTTAGTCGTCATGCCTCCTAGTGGTTCATCACCTAATATATGTAAATGAAAATGTGGAATAGATTGCATAGCATTTATTCCATGATTCATGACTAATCTATACCCTGTTTTATCAAGATAATTTGATTGTGCAATTTTCTGTACTGTTTTGAAAAAATGTTCTATTTCGTATGATGTAGAAGTGGTAATAAAATCATCAAATGATATGAAATGATTTTTTGGTAATACCAATATGTGAATCTTTGCTGCAGGATAGAGATCATGAAATGCAAGAACTAGATCGTCTTCATATATTTTTTCGCAACTGACCTCGCCTTTGATGATTTTAGCGAAAATGTTATTTGTGTCATATGCTCTTTTATCTTTTATATTTATCATAATTGTATTGAATAAAATCTTATTTTATATCTTATAATCTACTATAGTACATTATTAGTTTAATTCAGTGAATCACTTTGTATTTTTGATTCATATCTATTAGTTTATAGTGTGAATTGATACTGTCTGAATGTTGTTGTCTAAATCTACCCTCTTTTAAAAAAAATACAGTTTGTTGTTGTACGTTTTTATTATATGGTGCAGAGATATGACTGCAATTAATTATTATGTGATCTTTCATGTCTCTCAATCTTGTACTATCGACAGATACTCTCCCATCGTTATCAGTTGGTAAAAGAGATGAGACAATTGGTATCGTGTAATTTATTTTTCCAGCTATAACTCCCAATTCATATTTTATGATTCTGTTGTAGGCAAGTTGTTTTATAAGTGCATTTTTTGTATCTAATTCTTGACCAGCTGGTCCGCATATTTTATTGTAGATGAAATTAAAGAATTTAGAATTTTTTATATAATCCACTAGCTCGCTACCATGATTAGGTGGGGCAATTTGTACAACTCTTCCAAGCTTTTTAAAATTATATTTATCTATTAATACTCTTGCGAGTATACCACCCATTGAATAACCAACAAAATGTATACACCTTCCCATTCTTATAATATGAAAAATTGATTCATATATATTATCTACAATTTTGCTTATAGGAAGAGTTGTTGATGGATAGCCGATATTTAGTACTTCAAAATTATTTTGTGATATGTAATTTGCTAGCATTTTCATATGTGCAATTCCTCTAGTAAGACCATGTAGTACTACAACATAGTCATATTCTTCGTTCTGGAATTTATCATTTTGTTGTATCATTTTTTAATTTTTAAAAAAATAGTAATAAATGATTTATAATGCACCACAAATTAGCATTAATTCTAAGTAAATGGAAGAGGGATTGTTGATTTAGTTTTTATCACTAACAACATTCTAATGTATAGAGCGTGCATATTCTATCTAGTTATAATTTTTTGTATAAGATCTAAATTTTATACACAAAAAAACAATGCAATTATCAAAAATAAGAAGTAGTATCGGATTAAATTTTACTATCAACTTACAAGATATTTTAGAGCATTTT
Organism: Candidatus Anadelfobacter sociabilis; assembly: GCF_021811825.1. Taxonomy (GTDB): domain Bacteria; phylum Pseudomonadota; class Alphaproteobacteria; order Rickettsiales; family Midichloriaceae; genus Anadelfobacter; species Anadelfobacter sociabilis. The sequence goes on from NZ_JAJBJC010000005.1 coordinate 23,862, forward strand.
CTCTTACTTTTGTATTTATATCATCTAAGGATGCGTGCACATATGATTTCAGCTTGATCTAAATATTTGCTTAAGATACAATCCAGATTTTTGAAAAAGGATAGATCTAAGAATCTATACGATTCTCTCCTTTTTTAAATACCTTAGAAGTGAGGTGAATATCAGTTAACACAATGTAAGTATATGGAGAAAATAGCGCTTTTTTACAATATCATCAGATTATTTTTATCATCTTTATTTGGTATTTCATTATCATTTGGATTTCCAAATTCTGATGATTATTCTGCTATTAATGTATTTTTTACCATATTTGGTATTTGTGGTATGTTAGATTTGTTTAAGAGATTTTGTTTTCGTATAGAGAAAATTACTTTACATAATATATTGTATAGCTTTTTACTATGGTATTTCTTTGCTTTTTGCCATTTTTCAATGAGTTTGCATTGGATTTCTAATGCATTGGATATAGACAAAAAGCTTTTTTCTTGGCTTATCTCACTTACCAATATAGGGATTCCTTTAGTTTTAGCATCTTTTTATGGTATTTTTGGTATTGTAACTTTATTTTTAGTGAGATTTATAATATGTAACCATAAATGTGAAATATGCGGTGTTTTGCGATGCATCTTGTTTAGTGGATTTTTTGCATTTTTTTGGACCTTAACGGAATTGATTAGAAGCTATTCTATCCTACCTTTTCCTTGGTTACTTTTGGGATATTCGTGCTCATTTTCTTTAGAAATTATGCAGTTTACATATTTTACAACGATATGGGGATTGAGTTTTGCTGTAGCGTTTTTTTGTGCGGTACTTGTATTGAGAAGTTCATATTTGAAGTGTCAAGTATTTGCGTTGTTTTTTGTGCTTTGTATATTCTATATTGGTAGTATAAGACTAAGTGTAGATGATAATATTTTTGACGAGGAAAATTTTGCATTATTGCGTATTGTACAACCAAATAATAATTTAGATAGCTTTAAAAGCTCTCATGGCAGGATTGCAGCTTTTGAAAAAATTGTATTTCAATCTCAGTATGGTACAAAATATCATGTTAGAGATGCTAGATTTATAGTAAATAGAAACAGTAGAGAGAAGAATAATGGTAATTATACAGTAGATTACTATGTTTGGCCAGAAAGTGCGCTATTATTCCCAATAACAGATACAACAGTAAAAAAAACTTGTAATTGTGATAAAGATCATCAGTCATCGCGGCCTGAGACGCATTTTCTTCAAAACTTACATGTTACTGGGTTGGATTATTTTGAGAAAATTTTGCCCACTAATATAGGTCTAATTGCTGGTACAGATATAGCTGATAATAATAATCTTTTTAATGGCATGCTTCTTTGGGATAAAAAAAATCTTTCTACGCAAATCTATAAAAAACAAATTTTAGTGCCTTTTGGTGAATATATTCCTTGGAGAAAGATACTTAATCACATTCCAGTAGTGGTAACTTTAGGGGGAAAAGATTTCGCACAAGGCTCTTCTACTCAGAATAATTTTTATATACTTCCAAACAGAGTACAAGACAAAATGGGGAGAGTGGGTTTTGATAATAATCATGATAATAATCAAAATATGGAAAATGAATTAATAGTTATTTCACCATCTATTTGTTATGAAGCAATTTTTCCATGGCCGTTTGCAAATAAACGTAACAAAGAGGCTGATTTATTGCTAAATATAACTAACGATATGTGGTTTGGTAATAGCTTTGGAGCATATCAACATCTTGCTATGGCTAGAGTTAGAGCGATAGAAAATAATAAGCCATTGATCAGAGTTGCAAATTTTGGAATATCCTCTGTATTCGATAATAAGGGAAGAATCATCGCCTCAATTCCACTTAATCATTCTGGAATAATAGATGTCAAAATCTCTAAGATTAAACATAAGGCATAAAAAATTTAATTTATTTTTCTATATTTTTATGTAGACTGTCCGCATAATTTTAGTATTTTTGTAATATAAATTATCTAACAACAACTCCATAATTGTCAAAGTTTTATAGTAAAAAAATTTTTAGTAAAAATAGATGTTACTTTCACAGTACTTATTGCCAGTGTTTAAAGAGTCTCCGGCTGAAGCTATCGTAGCTTCGCATCAATTGATGTTGCGTGCCGGCATAATCAATAAATTAGCCAGCGGTCTTTATGTTTGGCTCCCTTTTGGACTTAGAGTATTACATAAAGTTGAGAGCGTGATAAGAAGAGAGATGAATCATGTAGGAGCAATAGAATTGCGCTCACCTACATTACAACCTATTTCGTTGTGGGAGAAATCTGGTCGTTATCGATGGGGAGTAGATATGATGGCTGAAACTCTCAAGATGAAAGATAGGCATAATGTAGAAATGGTATTTGCGCCTACAGCAGAGGAAATTATTACAAATCTTTTTTCAGAAGTAGTTGTTTCATATAAAGAACTACCTAAAAATCTATATCAAATAGGCACTAAATTTCGCGATGAAATACGACCGCGTTATGGTTTATTAAGAAGTAGGGAGTTTTATATGAAAGATTCATATTCTTTCCATCTTAATGAAGAAGATGCGCTAAACACATATAACATCATGCTGAAAACGTATCTTAAAATTTTTACTGATCTTGGACTAGATACTATACCAGTTACTGCTAGTAGTGGTGATATAGGTGGTAAGTATAGTCATGAGTTTCATGTTCTTACAAAAATTGGTGAAAGTAAAATCTACTTTGATCGCTCTCTTCTCACAGCACTTTTAAACGAAAATTTTGATATAAAGATCTTAGATAGCTTTTATGCAAGAGAGGAAGCTAAGCATGATTCTAATAACTGCTCATTATCTGATGAGGAATTAATCAGCTCTAATGGAATAGAGGTTGGTCAGATATTTTATTTAGATGATAAGTACTCGAAAGCTATGGATGTAAAGATACAAACAAAAGGTGGAAACTTTATACATCCAAAAATGGGGACTTATGGTATAGGTATATCACGTCTTATAGCGGCTTGTATTGAAGCAAATCATGATGATAAAGGTATAATTTGGCATCCCAATGTTGCTCCATTTCAATGTATAGTGATTAATCTGAGAAATGGGGATAATATATGTGATACATTAGCTAAATCTGCTTATGAAGCCTTACAAATAGCAGATATTGATACAATTTATGATGATACTCAGGAAAGTGCAGGAGTGAAATTAGCAAAAGCTGATTTAATAGGCATCCCTATACAAATTATTATAGGACCCAATAACGCGCAAATTGGAATAATAGAAATCAAGGATAGAAGAAGTGGCGTTATTATACATAGCACTACTATTACTAATCTAGTAGCTTTTGTGAACAAACATATTAATCATCTATCGCATCACTGATGATTTTAAAACATTATTTCATAATATCACCCATGATAAGGTTGTATGTATCATGATGTTATTTGCTGTTTTTACATTTAAATAATAATCAATTCTATGAATCAAAGCTCTAAAGAGATTATAAGTACTGATCACATACCAGTAATGCTAAGAGAAGTGATAGAGGTTTTTTCCTCAAATTTTTATGATAAAAATTATAGCTTTTTAGATATGACATTTGGTGCTGGCGGGCATAGTGAAGCTATATTGATGGCTTACAATAAAAGCAGAGTGTATGCAATTGATCGTGATATACATACTGAAATATATGCCAAACACTTGTCAGAAAAATATTTGAATAGGTTTGTTTTTTTCAATACAAAATTTAGTCATATCAATTTTCTTGTTAAAAGTGGTAATATTGGTATGTGTGATGGTATATTATTTGATCTTGGCGTATCTTCTATGCAACTTAACAGTAAAGACAGAGGATTTTCTTTCACTCATAACTCAAGATTAGATATGCGTATGGAAAATAACAATAGTACTGGCATTGATGCACAATATCTTGTCAATTACTTTACAGAAAATCAACTTGCGGATATTATTTTTAAGTACGGTGGAGAGAAACACTCAAAAAAAATAGCTAAGGCTATTGTTGCTTTTAGAATGAATGATCCAATAATTACTACTCATCAACTCGCTGATATTATTGAGCAGACAGTAGGTAAATACTATTCTAATTCAAAAATTCATCCTGCAACAAAAACTTTTCAAGCTATTAGAATAGCTGTAAATAATGAACTTTCTGAGATTTCTATTGGCTTGCAAAGCACTATCCCTTTACTTAAAATTGGGGGTATTATGATCATCATTAGCTTTCATTCGTTAGAAGATAGCATTGTAAAGAATGAATTTAGGAAAATGACAAAAAAAGTAAAACACAATAAGTATTCTATTTTTTCACAAAACTCCTCTAGTTTTGATAATGACAAATATTGTAAAATAAATATTAATGATCCTATTAAAATGGAGTTTGTCAATATTTTTAAGAAAGCTCTTACACCAGGTCGTGATGAGCTAATAACCAATAGGAGATCGCGTTCAGCAAAAATGCGTGCAATACAGCGTATTAGGTAGTGATATAAAAAATAAAATAGTGATTTCTTGAAAATGTTAAATTTATCTAATTACCAAAAATTAATGGTGTTACTAGTATCAATACTTTTTTTTATAGGAATAATCTTATTATTTGGGATAAAATATAATGTGCGTCAAGAAAGTAAGCGTTTGAGTCGCATTGAAAATGAAATTGAGAAGACTATAAATAACATACGCGTGCTTAAAGCAGAATTGACATATCTTATGAGACCAGAATATATCCAACAGCTTTCAGACAAGTATTTGGGTCTTACTCCAATATCTAAATCACATATTATTGATTTAAATGATTTAGATGATTTTAATGATGAGATGAGATAAAAGTTTGTTATAAGAATGAAATTTTATTATATTATGAATTTAACTAATTTAAGTGATGGCGATAATAATCTAGTTATTTCTGATTCTAATGTATCTCTAAATCGTCTTTATCTGCTATTATTTTTTTTAATATTGTGTTTTTTGACTATAGCATTTAGATTACTAGATCTTACATTTACAAATATAGAAGAAGTTCCAAAGATTATTGCGGATGATTCAAGTGTAAATACATATAGTAGCAGGCGTTATAATATATTGGATCGTAATGGTGTGATTATCGCAACAAATATACCAACTGCCTCATTATATGCACATCCTAAGCGTATGATTAGTCGTCAAGATGCAGCTAAATCTATAGCATCTATATTAAATTTTGGTGATTATCATAAGTTACTAAGTAGACTTGAGTCTGGTAAAAATTTTATCTGGATTAAACGCCATGTAATGCCTGAAGAGCAACAAAAAATTCATGATTTAGGTATTCCTGGAATATATTTTATAAATGACGAAAGAAGAGTATATCCACATGGGAATCTCTTTTCGCATATTTTAGGGTATGTAGATATTGATGGTAATGGTGTCTCTGGTGTTGAATATTCGCAAAATGAATGGCTGAATTTTCATGATCTAGAACTCACAATAGATCTTAGAATACAACATATAGTAAGAGAAAATTTAAAAAAAACTATTGCTTTGAATCAAGCGTTAGGAGGGGCTGTTGTTGTAATGGATGCTAAAAATGGAGAAATATTATCTCTTGTTAGTTATCCAGATTTTAATCCACATGATGTTTCACATGTTAGAGCTGATCAGTTATTTAATCAAGCAACTTTGAGTGTTGAAGAGCGTGGCTCTGTCTTTAAAGCATTTACATTTGCTATTGCTTTTGATTTAGATAAGATAAAAATTAATGATGCTTTTAATGTTGCTACTCCATTAAAATTAGGTAGGTTCTTAATCCATGACTATCGAGGTAAAGGTGGATATCTTTCTGTACCTGAAATTTTGATGTATTCATCGAACATAGGAGTTGGTCAAATAGCACAGCGTATAGGCAAGCATTATCAAAAGATGTATATGAAAAAAGCCGAAATCTT
>NZ_JAJBJC010000327.1 GCF_021811825.1 Candidatus Anadelfobacter sociabilis
GAGCAAATTGCTAGTGCTATAAAAAGAAAATATGAACAGCACAGCGGTAAAATTGGAGATAATGATATATATATAATAGCAATAGACTTTTGTGAATATAAAAATCTGCTTCATTACAGCTTCGTACCACCTTTAATACAGTCAATAGCATTTCAATTATCTAATCCAGATGAAATGGTTGTTTCTGAATTTTATGACGATAGTTCAAATCCTGTATTAGATATAAAAGAAAAGGGTAAAATTAACAAATTAAGAATAGAGGATGGATATAAAAGTTTTTCATTCAATCTTTACGAAGATTATCCAAAACTTTCTGGGATCCTTCTCTCATGTAATAATACTTTATGTGAAGATATTGTGTTTAGTTATCTTCCAGGTAACTCAGATTATGCTTTTCTTTTAAGAAATGGCATAGATCGCTCAAAATTTCCTAATTTTATTGAAATAATGGAACAAACGAACGATCAATGGTCTTCAAGGCATTTTATGGATTATCGCCATCACTAAAATCCTAGAAAGGACAAGTATTAAGCTAATTGCGCTGAGAGACCCCCCTTTTTTACTAAATTGGAAAATTTTTGATTTGTTTTTCATATTCTTTTTGGCAATCGCTTAAAGATAATTTAGAATATACTTCTAAAGAAGAACGTTGTTGATGACCGGAATATGGTTGTATTAGAGC
>NZ_JAJBJC010000328.1 GCF_021811825.1 Candidatus Anadelfobacter sociabilis
TTTTTGATGATATTGTTTTTTTGTTCCTCGATGTTTTGTTTTACATTGTTGAGGTCTAGTTCTCTGTCACCTACTCCGTATTCTCCAGCTAGGATAGCTTGCGCTACATCTTGTTTTATGAGCCAAGAGAAGGTTGCTTTGAAGTTTGTTTGCTTCTCTCCCATAAGGAACTTGCTGCTGTTGACCGCAAGTGCGTAGCCCTTCCATTTGTCCAGTGATGAGCCAAATGTTGTATGGAAGAGTTTTAGTAGTAGAGGTGAATTCTTTTGGTTTGTGTATGCTTTGATGGGCTTTAGCGAGTAGGAGAAGGCTTTGTTCCATGTGGAGATTATAGCTTGGAGCGTTGTTTGTTCTCGCTCCAGGAGGGCGCGTTGGTTTAGCTGGGTGATCGGGTTTGAGTGATTAGGGGTTGAGGTTTTTTTGGTTAGAATTGGAATAATTTTATTTTCTCCTTCTTTTTTCTTTCTTTTTGTTTTTTCTAAAATTTCTTCTTCTTTTATGTTAGTTACTTGGAAAGAGTTTATAGAGCTCTTTTTAGAAGAAGATTTGTATAGATAGTTTTTTGTATACTTATAACATTTGTTCATTTTGAGTGGATCGATTTGTTCATTTTGAACAAATGCGATTTCACTAGGGGTTGAGAAGTGATATAGGGACTTAGAGCAGAGTTCTGAGAGCC
>NZ_JAJBJC010000329.1 GCF_021811825.1 Candidatus Anadelfobacter sociabilis
TATCCCAAATCCTCATACATATAATATTAAAGATGATACTATGAGAAAAACTAATCCCTCATGGGGTCTTGGTTATGGCCAAAAAATTGACTTATCAAAAACATTAGCTAATACACCTGGACCAGGTTCATATGAATTCAGCACTCATGCTACTGATGGAAAATAAGTATGGAATGGGATTGAGAAAAGATATGTTTAAAACTAATAAAGATTATATTCCAGGCCCAGGACAGTATAAATCTGAGGTTGTTGATTTAAAGAGGAATGCCCAATCTTATAGATGGGGAAAAGATACTAGATTTGGCTCAACTGGCAAATCAAGAAAAGAAAGCCCAGGTCCAGGAATGTACTCAACAAAAGGAACCTTCGGAGGTCCAAAGTATGGATTTGGATCTGGTCAAAGACCCCAAAATAATACAAAAGGAGTATTAATGAGTGATCAATCTCCTGGGCCTGGAATATAATCTTTATTAGTTTTAAACATATCTTTTCTCAATCCCATTCCATACTTATTTTCCATCAGTAGCATGAGTGCTGAATTCATATGAACCTGGTCCAGGTGTATTAGCTAATGTTTTTGATAAGTCAATTTTTTGGCCATAACCAAGACCCCATGAGGGATTAGTTTTTCTCATAGTATCATCTTTAATATTATATGTATGAGGATTTGGGATA
>NZ_JAJBJC010000330.1 GCF_021811825.1 Candidatus Anadelfobacter sociabilis
TATTAAATAAACTCCTTGATAAATGCCAAATTCCATATGATGCTATATACAGTCTAAATATTCGAAATGAAGATTCTTCTTATGCATTTTATGATCAAATTTACAAAGATTTCAAAATAAGCAAATCGATAGTTTACCTGTGCTCTTCGTTTTCGATAATGAGCGCATCATTCGAGTCGCTTTGATGAGGCTTTCTATGCTTACTTACGTTTCATCTTATTAATATGTCCTATCAATCATTTGTTGATTTTATAAGAAAACACAGATGTTGAATTTGAATTAATAGGAGATAAGCGTACATGCTTTATCGAAAATCATGCATATCTTGGATTCATAAGTGGATTTTGAATTAAAAGTGTAATCGGAACATTTTTAAATTCAGTAGATGGTCATGGTATTCCATAACAGTTTCAAGTAATTCAAGATTTATGCTTTTCTCCTATTTTACTATTAAATATAACTTGATCCTTTGAAACAAGTCTTAATTCTTCAACATCTAAGTTAAGCGATGCAAGCACGAAGGTTTTTAATATTATATCAGATTTGCTTATTTTGAAATCTTTGTAAATTTGATCATAAAATGCATAAGAAGAATCTTCATTTCGAATATTTAGACTGTATATAGCATCATATGGAATTTGGCATTTATCAAGGAGTTTATTTAATA
>NZ_JAJBJC010000331.1 GCF_021811825.1 Candidatus Anadelfobacter sociabilis
CTTGGTAACAAGCATCTTCATGGGTCATGCCAAGCTCTTCTATTGCTTCACACTTTCTAGATATCTCTCTACAAAAACATATCAGATCTCTTGGTGTAGCGTCATGAGAGAGTAAAAATTCTAGACCACCAGAGTAATTGATCTTATCCATATTTATCAATAATTCACGATAATTCATTGGTTTATTGTGAAAATCGTAATTTGCTACTATTGCCTTAAAAAATTCTGGAGAGTTGTATGGTAACTTCAATTGAAAAGAAAAAAATTTTTGCAGATATTTATCTGAATTTATCTTACCATAAAAATGTTCTATTATACGCTGCAATTGCTCCTTATCAATAGCAAATACAAAAATCAACTGGCGACCTTCGATATCGAAAAAATGCTTCACTCTTTCTAAAACTTGAATAGCAAAATTAGGTTTGCATCTATCTAATTCGTCTATAAATATTACTAATTTTTTAGTATCTCGCTCCTTTTTGGATTTGCCTCCTCTTATTAATTCTGAAATTGTTTCTTTGAATATAGTATTTATCTTTTTGTTTTTATCTTGAAATTCTGCTATATAATCCTTTGTGTTATTGTTCCACTCTTGTTGTATTTCATGTAATATATTTCGCATATCTATACTACCGTAAGAGTAATATTTTATAAGTGATATGC
>NZ_JAJBJC010000121.1 GCF_021811825.1 Candidatus Anadelfobacter sociabilis
ATGCATGGCAAAGATGCTGTTGTTTTAGCAGCAAAAAACTTTGGTGGAATGTTGCGCGCGACATCCAAATCAGGTCACGCTTTACAAGCCATAATCAAATCATGTTCGCCTATGATATAGGCGTCCTATTGGTAAGTTCAGGGCAGCGGTGCTGATGGAATTCAAAAGTAGACTCATCTCTAAAATTGAGTTGTTTTATGATGCAAGCCCCTTTCAAGAGAAGAAAAGCGAGATTTTTGAGGGCGATAATTAAATGATCGATTCAAAACCCAAAGAATAACACATCCACCTTGGACTTTTAGTTTTGAAACACCAGATATAAATCAAGCTGTCTGGCGTCATCCCATTTTTCATAAGCATGCGCTAGCATTTGCTCAGCTGAATTACGTAAATGCGGCAAGCTACCATGGGCTTTTGATATCTGGATAAATCCTTGCAATCTCGAGATAAAATGTGGCCTAGCCAAGTTTTCTTCTTGCTTCCATGATGAATCAGCAGGTACAGGACCAGATGACCAACACTCATCTCTATCAATGATGCGCAGAGCAAATGGCATACTGGAGAGTAGCCAAAACCCGCAACCCGCAACATAGCTATTTTTTGCAACATCAGAAATATGCATTTCAAAGACTAACTGAGCAATAGCACCATCCTCATTTCTAACAGACATTGTATACACAACATATTGGTATGGGAAGAACAATTCAAGCGTAATATTGTTTACTATTCACTCCCACACATCTATTATCATGATTGTCATGCACATAATTTACCTTAACTAAAGTCATCCCTTCCTTTTTGTGTAAAATGAGCTGACATCTTGTAGTTGTACTATTTGTTTTCATTGCTTTTTCATCAATTCAATAATTATCATTGATCTAGTAGTGCTAACTTATTAAAGTTTTTTGCAATCTAATTGTAATTTTAGAATACAAAATAAGTTATGTACAAAAATTTTCTTGAAACATCTTTTCTATTTCAAAATGTCATTTTTCATACTACCTAACATAGACAGTTATAACTTAGATAGCTTAAATTAAACACTATTATCACTGCTATGCATATCATGGTATAGGATTAATCTGTACTCTTTTTTCTTTTTTCACTTCAACTCATAAGATTTTAACAACAACACACATTATGATTTTTGCAATTCTAAATATATCTTACTTTGTTAGAAATATCTGCCATTAATTACTATATTTACTTCATAATTTATCTTGTAATTGAATAAATTCATCTCTAGCATTTATCAGAATAGGTGTCACCTTCATTTTGCATATTTAGCACATTAATATTTGGTTTCAATCCAAGTGATGTCAGAATAAGATATGTTTGGTATAAAGGAAGTCCCGCTACATTACTATAAGCGTCTCTATTGCTCATTAATACGAATGCAGACATAAATCCTTCTATCCCATATCCCCCAGCCTTACCAAACCAACTTTTAGACTTCAGAAATGTTTGAATTTCTTCACTTGATAATCGTTTGATCTTTAAAACAGATACTCCAATTTTCTTTATAATACGATCTTTATATATCCCACACACACTTGTATATACTCTATGACGTCGTCCCGATATTTTGTTGATACAAAAAGCAGCTTCCTCTTGAGTTAATGCTTTTGGAAGAGATAAACTGCCAACAGCACACACAGTGTCTGCCGCAATTATTAAATCATTAGAAAATTTGAGATGCACAGCTTTTGCCTTCTCATAAGCTAGTCTTGACGCAATATCTATTGGTTTTTCTTTTTTTAATGGAGTTTCATCAAGATTAGCTGGATATATAATGTCCGGAACATATCCTATACGTTTTAACAAAGAAATCCTATGTTTAGATGAAGAAGCAAGAATCAATCTCATAAGTATCTGGTATCACACAATTTAGACAACTAAAAAATTAAAATCTATAACAAACTTCACAAAATAATCAATCATAAATGTTATATACTTCTCCCTAGGTACTTTTTAACTGTCTTAACTTAAGACATACCTAGTAACTTAGTTGTATTAAAACTAATTTCTCTTTTATTTTTGATTTATTAAATTCTGTATATGTATTGTAATACCTTATTCTTTCATATAAAATTCGTTATAGAATATATTTTACAATATCAATTATGACACACAGTATTCTTAGTAAAAAATTTCTTAGTAAATAATTCAAAATGCAAAATATCACTTTAAATAAGTATCAAAATAAAGAAATAAACAATAAGGATGATACATTATCTTTTAGAGATGTTGATATATCAAATCTTAATGATGTTTATAATTGTGTGTTAAGTGTTAGTGAGGTATCTGAAATCCTAAAAAATAAGATTGAAAATAGCTTTTCATCTATACAAATTCGTGGAGAAATTTCTGGACTCAAAATTGCAACTTCTGGACATATGTATTTTAATTTAAAAGATGTAAAAAGTGTATTAAGTGCAATATGTTGGAAAGGCAGTAAATTAGAATTTAAGTTGGAAGATGGTTTAGAAGTAATATGTAGTGGTAATATGACAACTTATTCAGGACGATCGCTATATCAATTTATAGTGCGTACAGCTAAAATAAGTGGTAAAGGAGCTCTATTAGCTTTATTCGAGAAACGCAGACAAAAATTTATAGCGTTAGGCTTATTTGATAAAGAGAAAAAATTGCCAATACCATTTTTACCTAAGGTTATTGGAATTATTACCTCAATTCATGGCGCTGTAATAAAAGATATACTACATCGTTTATCTGACCGTTTTCCAACACATGTTATAATTTGGGATACTCCTGTACAAGGTAAAGATGCAACAATACGAGTATCTGAAGCGATTAAGGGGTTTAATAATCTACCACCTAATTTCCCAAAGATAGATTTATTAATTATCGCAAGAGGTGGAGGATCTATAGAAGATTTATGGTCTTTTAATGAAGAAGAGATACTTTATGCAATAGCTGAATCAAGGATACCTGTTATTAGTGCTATAGGTCATGAGACTGATATAACACTTTCAGATTTTGTAGCAGATATGCGTGCACCAACTCCAACAGCAGCAGCAGAATTCGCTGTTCCAGTATTGAAAGACTTAGTTACACAATCTATTAAGCAAAGTGAAATAATTAAGCTTAATATTTTAAATCTTATAAAAATTAAAAAAAGTACTCTTTCCTCTATCGAGATGAGATTTACTAAAATTGTACAAATGATTACAAATAAATTTATTTTGCTAGAAAGGATAAAAATGCGCCTTAAATCTTCTTTAAAACATTTACTAGAAATTAAATTGCATAAAATGCATATGTTGAAAAGCACTACTTTAGTCGATAAAATGCAAAGCAATTTACATATGAAAAAGCAGCTTTTAGATATGATAATAAAATCAATAAACATCGCCACAAAAAATT
>NZ_JAJBJC010000051.1 GCF_021811825.1 Candidatus Anadelfobacter sociabilis
AGTTTATAGATGGTATATGCAATTTGATTGAGCCAGAAATTATTGTTCTTGGAGTATTGTTGGAGTATTTGATGTATACCCAAAAAAGTAATATTCCAAAATTACCATTTCCAAAAAAAATATCTTGCAGTGATTACATGTCTATAGATAGTTCTACAAGACGTAATCTAGAATTAATGCGTAATATTAATGGAGGAAAGAATGGAAGTTTGTTGAGTGTACTGGATAATACAAATTCAGCTGGAGGTGGGCGTCTTTTAGCAAATTATTTATCATTCCCATTAACTGATGTAACAGCAATAAATGCTAGACTTGATAGCGTTAGCTCAATGTTAAATAATGGACAATTGAGGATGATTTTGATAAAAGCTATCAAAGAATTTCCTGATCTTGAGCGCGCGTTAGCAAGAATTAATTCTAAAAAATCAACATGGAGCGACCTTATTTCAGTAAGAAATGCTATGATTATTGGTATTTATCTTGGAGAGGTTCTATATGAAAATATTGCAATACTTTCTACTGAATTAAATACAATTACTAGACAAATTGGTGGATTCGATGCTCTTTTAGTAGAAATGAAATCAGCTTTAAGCTTAGAGCTATGTTATGATAAAATGGATGTATCAGAAAGAAATGGCTCTATAAAAAGAGGATATAATTTGGAGCTTGATAGACTATATCAATTAAAGTGTAATTCGAATAAGATACTCGAGAATATGCGTGATAAATATCGAGGGATTACTGGTATCAATAATCTAAAAATTACACACAATAATATTTTTGGATATTTTATTGAAATTACGCCAAGTCACGCAGAAAAGATGATAGATAAGTGTTTTATACATAGGCAGACACTTGGTAGTACTATAAGATATACTACAAAAGAATTGCAAAAACTTGAGACAGAATTAATTTTATGTGACGAAAAAATAAAACAGCTAGAAGGTGAAATATTTTTAGCATTATGTAAAGGTGTGTCTGATGCATCTGAACAACTGAGTCTACTTGCTTGTGTTGCTTCGAAGATTGATGTAGCATGTGCACTTGCTGAGGTTGCGTATGTTAATAATTATGCAAAACCTAGTGTAGATGAAAGTGTAGATTTATGCATTATTGAGGGTAAGCATCCTATACTAGAATATACAATGAAGAGTATTTCTAGAGAAGTTTCATCCACATTCCATCCTAATACATGTGAGATGACAAAACAAAAGAATTTATGGCTTATAACTGGACCTAATATGGCTGGAAAGAGCACATTTTTAAGACAAAATGCGTTAATTTGTATAATGGCTCAAATTGGAAGTTTTGTTCCAGCGAAAAAAGCGCATATTGGAATTATAGATAAGATCTTTAGTCGCATTGGAGCTGGTGATAATATAGCACATGGTCAATCAACATTCATGATAGAGATGTTAGAAACTGCCAATATTCTGAACAATGCTACATCGCGCTCATTGTTAATATTGGATGAAATTGGTCGCGGTACTTCTACATATGATGGACTTGCTATCGCTTGGGCAATAGTAGAATTGATTGATTCCAATATAAAGTCACGTACTATGTTTGCAACGCATTATCATGAATTAACAGAATTAGAAAATACATCTGAACACATTGTATGTTACACTATGTTAGTCCGTGAATGGGATGAAAAAATAGTGTTTATGCATAAAATTGTTGCAGGTAAAGCTGATAAGTCGTATGGCATACACGTTGCAGAATTAGCAGGAATACCAAAAATTGTTACAGAGAGAGCATCATCAATACTACAGCAATTAACAAAAAACAGTCAAAATAATATTGCAGTTATAATTAAGGCTTAGGTCAGAGAAAAATAAATAGAAAATAAAAAAAATCGACAATAAGACATAGCTTTTTAGGGAAAAAATGTGCCTTAATGCATTATGAGTTTTGTTGGAAGGCTTCAAAGAAATTTTTTATTTTGCAGATTAGTAACTGAATTTATCTTTATTTTTTATCGCTGTAATGTGAAATTATATAAATTAGTTTTTAAAGATTAGAAGAATATTGTTATTTGGTAGGAAATATGCGTTGCATCATCACAAAGCTTATCATTGATCTTACACATCATAACAACTGCCTCACCTCTTATCCTGTTTGTAATGCAGTTTATTGTATGGCAATTTAATCGCAAAGATAACGCAAATCTGCATCAATGCGCGCAATATCGGCTTTGTTATATTAACCTAAGTAGCTTTTTACAGCATATAATGCAGAGTAATGTCTTTTTGTAATTTAGGTGAGATATCTTTTGTATGCTATCTCATTTCTATTTTCTCAAATAAGCTAATTTTGGTGAAAACTTTTAAATATGTTGTACTAATTTATATAGCACTAATTTCCATAACACTTAAGTAAAACACAAGAGTAAATAATATAGTGTAAATCTATAATATAACGCAAAATAATACTTAATAACTAATCACATATTTTTAATTGTATCACATCTCCACTCTTCCATCTTTTAAGATATTATATAAAAACTTAAATATTCAATGTTCAAGTATCAATTGAATATAATCTTATAAATACATCTAACCTTATCTTTAAGACAAAACATGAAATGGTCGACTATATGGATTTCTATATATGTGGCGTACAATAAACTCTACAACAAAATTATCCGCTATCTATAGATGCGTGTACATGATATATGATCATAATCCAAAAATTGTAAATGCCATATTACTATGTATACGTATAGAAATATAGTAAATAATAGAAATAATATAATGCATAATAAACAAAAATAGATATTAGACTTTAGATGTAGTTAAAAAGAGTGTGTTTTATAGCCCAGAATAAAAAATTAAGATCAGATAGCGAACACACTTAATAGCAACACCAGACAATAGTACCTAATCCTTGATTTTGATAGGCACTATTGTGATAAGAGATTTTGGCATAATTGCACAATCAATATCTGTGTGTAGAATATGATCCGCAAATTTTGTATAATCATCTGCTATTAAAAATGATCGTTTTATACCAGCGGTTCTTATTACATCTATGCTTGTAATTTTTTGATTTAATAAATCAGAATCAACCAACAAAAATACCCGCTCCTTATAAGCAAAATGCTTTAAAAAAGCTAATACTTCATTGGCCATAGTAAAATATCTAAGATCAATTTTATCAAGATATTGTTCAAAGCGAGCATGCCATATTCTATGTATACTTCTATTATCATCTAAAATCACGACTGTATCTCCAACATTCAAAATAATTTCTTTCCCTATTTGTGTTGGAAATATAGCTTTATTAAAAGTTAGCATAATCTGAGTGCCTTGCCCGACTGTAGAGTTAATATGAATCTTACCATTATTACTGCGTACTGACTCGGTGATTTGCAAAAATCCTAATCCTTTGCCATATCTTTTTCCAACTGTGACGCGCTCATGTGCTAAAATTTTGCTTACAAGCGATTCACTCATACCTTTTCCGTTATCTAGTATTGAGATTGTAATACTATTTTGATCTTGCGCACTTAGTGTTATGCTAATATGACAAAATTGATCTTCCATAGACTCAATTGCATTGTCTATGATATTATAAATCATATGCTTAAATGAAGTGTATTCTACCTCTATACAGTCAAAACCATATTGAAAAAAATTATATGAAAATTTTATAGGCCAATTACCATACTGATATTTCTTTTCATCCAAAATTTCTAATAAAGATGCTGACAATATTATGTGCGTTGCTTTCGTCTTTCTTCTATTTTTTGTATGAAGAAGCTGTAAAACTTTACTATAGCTTTTTTCTAGTTTTTCTGCATCCTTTCTTATACTATTTGCAATTCCACAAAGTGTTGAAACTGTTCTTCTATCTTATCTCTGTATGCATCTACAACCATCATTAAAGCTGCAAAAGAAGACATCATACTATGCGAAACACTATCGACAACTGCTTTAAAATATCTATGTGATTCAACTTCATTATTTTTTGCTTCTCTTTCACTTTTTTTTATATTTGTTATATCAACAGAAAAACCAAGCATGCCTATTATATGACCATTTTGTGTACGAATAGGTCCTTTCTGTGAGAGATAAACACTACCTCCTAATTCCTCTTCGAAAATTTGTATTTTTTCTGATTCTATCACTTTACTGTCATTTTTATGGATTAATGCAGCTTGATCGGGATCGAGATTTATTTCTGCAATAGTTTTTCCAATAAAGTCTTTTTCCGATTTGAAGCCTAAATTTTTTACTTGGTTATGATTGCTTCCTAAATATCTATTGTCTAAGTTTTTCCAAAAAACAAACGGCACCATATCAAAAAGTGTTTTATGTATGACTTCAATCTTAATTGGTGCTTGGATTTGATGCAATTTGACAATATTTGATACGTTAATGTCTTTTAGATAGTTGAACGTTTCAATAACCTTTTGGTAATCTTCATCCCAAAATACAATGGCACAAGACATATCTAACAAATTCTCTGCATTAGATACTATATCACCTTCTTGTACATATTGCGTAAATTGATGCTTTATATTAAGGTGTGGTTTTGTAATTTTACTTACCATTCCCTGTATTTTAGGAAAAATATAGAAACCAGAAAATACATTTTTGCACTCCACTTCAAAATCATCTATTAATCCCATTTGGATAAGGTAATTTTTCTCCTCGATATTTATTCCCAAAGTTTTTTCACATACTTGAGAGATAAGTGCTCCACCAGTTCTCGCACCTACTTCAAGAAATACTAAATCTTTGGTCCCTTTCTCAAGAAACGCTTCCAAATGATAAGCACTTGAATGACAATTCAGTCTTTCGAAGACTTTTTTACAAAAAGCTTTTAATCTAGAAATAGTTTCATCATTTTCTATTTGCAGGCTTCCTACGTTGTAACCTTCACAAAAAATTCCTGGAACTACGCTACATCTTCCAACTTTAAAGAATTTTATCTCACCATTTATTACAAATGCATCGCAATGAAAAAGTTCGCCTTCAATATATTCATCTATTTCAAAATGATATTCAGATCTTAGTATTAACTCAGCCTCATCTTTGAGTATATCTGCATTAGGAATACTCCTAGCACCAATACTACTCACCATATCAATTGGTTTAGAGAACATAGGAAAGCCTAATTTCTCAATAATATAATTCAAATACCCAACCTTGTCTTTGGCATATTCTAATTTATCAAATGCTAAAAATTTCGGCAACCTTACAGCATCACCAATTTTTTGTTTGGAAATGACCTTATTGACAAACGGTAAAATTTGTTTTACACTTGGTCCTTGAATTCCATATTTCTCCCGCAAGGTAGCGCATGTTATTTGCGCACTATCTTCATTTGTTAGCAACATTATATTTTCAGATCCATACTGGACTACATACTCCTGCACTATTGCATCTACTACATCAGTATCGATTGAGTGAAAATCACGTTTCATAAGCTCATGAATATGGTCGAACTGCAATTTGTCAGATTTCTTTAAGCGAGAGAGACAATATTCATTAGCAATCAAGATAATTTTTTGGTTTTTTGAGAAACGTAATTTTGAAAAATCAGACTTAATATGTATTACGTTATATAAAAAAATATAAATTTTCATAAACAGCTTAGATAAGGTTTTTATTTACTGCTGCAATTTCAACATATAAGTGAAGTAAAATTTTTCGATAATGATAATTTGCTTTACAAATGAAAATTCTCACCACACATTGTATATCAACCCACTTACAACAAACACCTGAGACTTATAGCTAGTATTTAGCAGAAACTTTGTACATTAATATTTGCTTAATATATAAAAAACAATTTATAAGTCACGTAAAAAATATAAAAATCTTTATATATCGACACTTATATTTTTGATCTGTATATCGATCAGCATTTTATAGAAAGAAAAAATAGAAGTAGGGAAAAGAATAAATATTTACTTTTACTTGAAGGTATATTTGATGTATAGGAATTTAGAGCAATTTATACTGAAAAATATCTTGAAATAACAATGTTTTTAGTCTATTTTTGCAAGTGTTAATTCTAAACTAGTTAATTCTAAACTAAAAGAATAATTTTGGATTATAATAATCTTTTATAGTATGGCAAATCATAAGTCGGCGAAAAAACAAAATAAGCAATCTATAGTGCGTTCACGAAGAAATCGTTGTACTATAAGTAAAGTTAAGACCTTTATAAAGAAAGTGCTTGAATCTGTAGCGGCTAAAGATCACGCGGCTGCGATTGTGTGTATGCGTGAAACTGAGTCTCAGATTATGAAAGCAGTAAAGAAAAAAGTATTAAAACTGAATACTGCTTCGCGTAAGGTAAGTAATCTAACTAGAAAAATTAAGGCTATTAGTCAAGAATCGGCTGGTGTTAATTAATAAAGAGGATTTCATTTGATAGTGGAAAGATAGTCCTTGTACTTGCGGTTTAGTGCGTTGAGGTCTCTTTTTTATTATGTGCATTATGCATGCCTTTCATTATTTCTAACACCTTCACAGAAAGTTGTTTACTACTATATCGCCTATATATAAAAAGTTGTATTAGAGAACAAATCTTATAATTCATTCTTGCAGCTTTCTGATACCATCGATCTCATATAGAAAGGTTTTTTTATTACTATCTATTATTTTATTATTATCTATTAATATAATCAAATTTTTGTTTTGTTTTTTTCAAAAATAAAATTTTTGAGTACGATATTTTGTTTATGCCATTGATTTATAGGTACTGCAGGGTATCCGCCAAAAGAAGTGTTAGCTGGAACATCGCGTATTACTCCACTTCCAGCTGCGATCTTTGCACTATCTCCTATATTGAGATGTCCACTAAATCCGACTTGCCCACCAATTATCACGCCCTTTCCTATTATTGTACTACCAGAAATTCCACTTTGTGCAGCTATGATAGAATTACGTCCTATATGTACATTATGCCCAATTTGCACCAAGTTATCTATTTTTACACCATCTTCTATTACAGTATCATCAATTGTACCTCTATCTATACAAGTATTTGCACCTATCTCGACATTATTACCTATTCTAACAAGTCCAATTTGTTTTACTTTCTTAATTTGTTTATGATTTATGGCAAAACCAAATCCATCTTGACCTATCCTAGCACCTGCATGAATTATAATATTATCACCTATTATACAATGTACTAAACTAGAATTAGGTCCTATATGTGCCATTTTCCCTATAATAACATTATGCCCTATATATGCTCCTGCCATTATCATTGCACCAAACCCAATTACTGTGTGAGCTCCAATATATGCATTATCTTCTACGATACATCCATCACCAAGGATAGCACTTTTATGGATAAAAGCTTTAGGTGAAATTCCGCTATTTATGTAATTTATATTCTCATCATAAAAAATGTCTACCAGCTGAGCGTATGAAAAGTGTGGGTTATCTGCTACCAATAAATTCATGCCTGATGGTGCATATTTTATGTCACATTCTGCTAAAATACATGCACCAGCTTTACTTTTATATAAAGATTCAATGTATTTATGATTAGTAAAGAAAGTTATTTCGTCTTTTTTAGCAAGAGAGAGAGTGTTGATTCCATTAATTTCTAACAACTTATCTCCAATAAGCTTGCATTTAAGTATTCCAGCTATTTTTGATGTTGTATATGATCCCTTTTTTTTGAAAAAAATATTACTCATGGTAGAAAACAATATATCTAAATAATCAAGGTAAATGATGTAATATGCAAAAATAAAGGTTAATGAAATTTTGGAAAAAGAATAAATTTTAGTTAGAAAAATTTAATCACAGTTAGCACTTCCAACATTTTATGTCGTGTGATACATCTACCTAATAAAAGCAATAGAACTAAAAATGGTGGGCAGTAGTGGACTCGAACCACCGACCTTTACGATGTCAACGTAATGCTCTAACCACCTGAGCTAACTGCCCATTAAGGTACATTAATAAATACTCTTGCTATATAAAACAAAATTAATTTTTACAAGACTTAATCAAAAATAAGAAAACGCTAGGGATAATGACATATAAAAATAAAAATATCAATAAAAAAAAATGCAAATGTAAAATACTTTTTGAAGCAAAAGAGAATAATATTACTTCTTTAATATTTAGTTTTTTGAGCTACAAGCAAGGTTTATTAATTATCATGAATAAAATTAAAAAATTTATATTCGATATATGTGTGCAATTTAAGAATAAAAAACAATATAAATAAAAATTTATGAATAGAACTATGGATATTATAAAGCAAAAATCAACATTTCAATATCATGTTAATGGCGATAATACGATCTTAGATAAGAATGAAAATCTAGATTCATATAAAAATGCCTTTAATGGTTATATTCGTTACGGAAATGAAACAAAATTAGAGGAATTAGAACAAAAAAATGCACAAATAAAAACTGAAGGTGGATATTCTGTTACACTAGAAATGCAGAAACAAATTCATGATAATTTGATTGCGCTAAATCCACTACGTCAACTAGCAAGTGTGACACAAATTTCAGGTGATACATTAGAAGTGTTGGATGAAAAAACAAAGATTACTGCAGGGTGGGGTGATGTTGGGTTGCGAGAAGCTGAAAAAGGTAATCAATTAGAATTTAACAAACTAGTAATACCAGCACATGAATTGTATGCGCAAGCAAAGACAACGCAAAAATTATTAGATGATCCTCATGTTAATGTTGAAGAATGGCTTTCTAATGCATTGGTAGAAGCATTTCATAAGAAAGAAAGTGATGCATTCTTCAATGGAAACGGTGAGAATAAGCCAAAGGGATTATTGAATATTTCGAAAGATACTACTCAAAATAATATAGAAACAAAAGAACTATCAGTGGAAAATTTAATTTCGCTTTTTTATAAACTTCCAGATCATTATGCGCGTGATGCAAAATTTTTGATGCATAGAAGTACGGCAGAAAAGGTTATGATGTTAAAAGATGAAAGTGGTCGCTATTTATGGCAACAGAGTATTGCTGAAAAATGTAGCGGCAGATTGTTTGGATTAGAAGTGATAATCTCACCTGATATGAGTCCTTATGGTGAAGGAAATACAATAATTGTATTAAGTGATATAAAACGTGCATATCAGATAGTTGATAGAGATACAATCAGAGTTCTACGTGATCCTTTTACAGAAAAACCTTTAGTAAAATTTTATGCTTATAAGCGTGTTGGTGGTGGTGTGATATTATCTGATGCAGTGCGTTTTTTAACATTGAAAAAGTGATAATAGATAAAGTGATAAAACTTAGTAATATAAATATAAATAATGCAGTTTTACCAATCTTCTTCTTATAGCTGATTGTAACAATCAATTTTATTATAAATTATGGCATTATATTCAGTAAAAACAATTACTCATTCAAAGGAATTAGTAATTAACCTCGATACAGTCAAACAGTTTTTACGTATAGATCACGATTACGAAGATGAAGTATTAAAAATACTAATTAAAGCTGCAACAAAAACTTTTGAATCTTATACAGGTAAAGCAATAATAAAACAGTGTTTGCAGGTAATATATTTTAAATATGATGCAGAAAAACTATTGCTACCAGTTATACCAGTGATTGAAGTGCAAAAAGCAGAAATAAATAATTATGAAGAAGTATGGAGTGAAATTGATAAGTCTGTATGTGTTGTAGAGAATAATAAACTGTATTTCAGAAATTTTGTATATTATAAAAATTTTAGGATTACTTATAATGCTGGAATTGCTACATCAGAATTTGAAATACCAGAAGATATGAAAACTGCAGTATTGAAGAATATAGCTTATTTATATGATAATCGTGGAGATAGTACTATATGCGGGATTCAAGAAAATAGATTCTTTGAGAGTCTATATAAGCAATTCAGAGATATCAGCTTTATAATATAGCTGTCACACTTTGAATGATGTAAATGGTAAATATAATACCAATCAAGTAATAAGATTTTCTATAAAGATGTTTTTTGATAAAATGAGCAACAAAATCAAATGTTCAAACTTAAATAAAAGAATTGCAATAGAAATTGCACAATACATCAAAGACGAAGTAGGGGGAGCAACAAAAATTTG
>NZ_JAJBJC010000332.1 GCF_021811825.1 Candidatus Anadelfobacter sociabilis
ATGAGTCATAACTCATCAGGATCTTTTACATCAAAAACATTACAAAATTCAAAGTTATCAGGACCAAAGAAAATGAACAGCACTGAAAAGGAGAAAAGGCTTCCGAGTGTATCTAGTGTAAAAATAAATCCAAAGAAATTGCAGAGAAGAGGGACCATTGTTCACGAAGAGTAATTTAAATATTTATGGTGTAATATAGTTTTTCGAAAAAGAAAGAAAAGACTTCAACAAAGCTAAAGAGAGTAGCCAACAGTTTGACAAGCGTCCTTCAATTTTCTAAAGTAATTTTGTATTATAATTAACATAGAAAGTAAAAAGACAAGGAAAAGCTGATGAAAAAGAATTGCTTAAACAAAAACTCGAATTTGTTGTTAATAATGAGAAAACTCCAGTTCCGAATACTATCGATTTGTACGACCAATTTGTTGATGAATCGTTTGATATTGAAAGAGCAATCAGAGATCGGAAAAATAGAGAAGCAAAAAATGGAAAAGTAAGAGCTGAATGGAGTGGCCAAGATATTATAAGCGCACTTGAACCATACAAAGTAAATATTATTATAAATGATCTTTCAAATATCAGAGTCTATAGAAGAGACTTACTTAGAAAATATCATTTAATCACAGAATTTATAAAATATGTAGTTAAGTCTTCC
>NZ_JAJBJC010000006.1 GCF_021811825.1 Candidatus Anadelfobacter sociabilis
CTGTTAAATCAGATTAAATTAGCATTGCTAGTAAAAACATGCTAAATTTGTGGATATTATGTATAAAACTAACTGAGTATTTAAAATGACTACTTTAAACTTTAAAATCATCAATCATACTTCACCTGAATATAAGGCGGCTGTAAAATTACGCGAAGAGATACTGCGCAAACCTTTAGGACTTACATTTTTATCAGAAGAACTTGAAGCAGAGAAAGAGCATATTCAAATTGCAGGCTTTCAAGGTGATGAAGTGATAAGTACAGCTGTACTTATCACTGAAGGTAAAGATTATAAAATGCAGAGAGTTGTGGTAAAGCAAGGGTTGCAAGATTCAGGCATTGGCTCAAAGATGATGAAATTTTGTGAAGACTATGCAAGAAAGCAAGGTATTGGTTCCATTTATTGTCATGCACGTGATTCAGCTGTGAATTTCTACCTTAAGAACAATTGGGTTGCTGAAGGTGATTATTTTGATGAAGACACTATACCACATCTTAAAATGAGGAAAATACTATCAGTAAAGCATGCGTTATAAAAAATATCAGTATCATCTAGCACATCATTTTATGGTTTAATGTGTAATCTTTTCATTTGTCATATATTAAAAAAATTCAGTGTTTTAAAAAAGTAAAAATGAAAAAAGATCTTAAGTAAAAATAAATTATTTACAGATGACAAGGACACTGTTACTTAAATCAGCTAAGCAGTGATATTAAAGTTATTTTTTATTAAGTTTTTGCCTCAAATTACAATATATTTTCAGTATCACTGCTTTACTTTATTATATTTAATTTCAATACTTTAACCCTAAAATCTCTAACTACCCTACTCATATATGTTCAATTATTTATTATCACCACTACTGTTATTCTCTATTTATTCAGTTTTTTCTTTCTTCTAGGTGAAATATTTTCATTAATTCATTCCACTCACTTATAGATATATCATATTGTTCTTTTAGAACTTTTTTACCTGCTAAAATTTCTCTAAGAATTATTATACCCTGCGCTGATATTTGATATGAATTTAGTTTATAATCTATAAAAGCGCTAAAGACATAAGGCACCCATCTTTTTACTATATCAAGTATAATATTAGCATACATACGTATTTCAAATTGTGCATGTGGACTTGAACGCAATTTTAAAAAGTGTAATAAGTTATTAAGATCTATTTTCCAATATACCTGCGTATAACAATTTAGCGTAAGATTCATTCTTGCAATTTCACGTGCTACACCATTTTTATTGCTATCTATTATTTCGCCTGTTGATTGATTTTGGTTTAGCATCTCACAATAATGTTCATAACAAAGAGCAGAATCTTCTTTTAAGATATGTAAAATCCTAGCTGCTTCCTTCTCAGCTAAAGCTGAATCTCTTCTTCCTTGTTTATTTTGTATTGATTGTGCTGCAATATATTGATGCTCTGGTATATAAAATTCATTATCTAATATTGAGTATCTAGCAGAATATTCATTGATATTCGCAGTCCTATGTCTTAGCCATTGTCTTGCTACAAAAATAGGCATCTTAACATGTAATTTTATTTCACACATTTCAAATGGCGAGGTATGATTATGACGCATAAGATACTTTATAAGTCCTTCATCCTTTTTTACAGCTTTAGTACCTTTGCCATAAGAAACACGAGCAGCTTGAACTATAGCACCATCGTCTCCCATATAATCAATTACTCTAATAAAGCCGTGATCAAGAGCTGGGATTTGTTTATATAATATCTCTTCCAAATTTTCAACTACAGGGCGCAATGTTTGTTTTGCCACCACCTGATTATCAGTATTATCAACCATATTTTTACAAGAATCTTTTAATTTCTATTCTCGCTTATATTCTACTTTTTTTGTTAGTACAATCTCTTCTTACTGATCTCCTCATGAAATGCTATTTATATACTTAGTATTTTTTATATATACAACTAATCTTAATTTCATTTAATTGTCGCGTAAATTGCAGATCGTTACATTTTTTATATATACAACTAAATACATAGATTATTAAATTCGCTATATCATATCAAATGATTGATAAATGTAACAAATATTTCAACATAATAAATGCTTTTATGCAAAATGGAACTTTTTTGTAATAAGTAGAAAAGTTTTGAAATAACAATCCCTCACTCTACACCTAATCTTTTCTCACTGCATGTAAAAGCATTAGATATCGATATAAAACGAGAAAATACAAAAGCTGGAATTAACGACAACTTTTGTTAAAAATATATACAAAACTAAATATATATAAAAAATATATATATATAAAATTCAATCCAACGAGGCTTACATTTACCTTGCAATTAGTTCTTTATAATCTATACCCATGCAGTGTTAACATTTATTACAGGGATTTTATTACAGGGATAAATTAGGCTAGGCATAAATATGGTATAACTGCTTCAGTTTCTATGTATTTTGCAGGATCTAGCAGCATGTTGTATTTGCGTTGCGCCCCCCCTATGTCATCAATTAATTGACATACTTTACCCGTCTTATAAACCTTGTGTGTACCGCGACCATTTGCCATACTCCTTCGCTAACGCCCCCAAGGCACCCCAGTCCTAGCAACTACCCACATCACATCACAGCACTTACAAACCTCTATACCATGCCCTGTACGCACTGCTGTCTGCAACCGTTCCAGCTTAAGCTATGCTTTATCCTTTCCCAAAGCGCTCTTCTCTAAATCATATAGCATTGTAATCCTCTTTATAATCCTCTGTGTCATTAACGTAGATTATATCATGTACTTGTACTGTATTTATATCCCGATTCTATTTAAATAGCATATGTATGAGATATTGGACGCAAGGGTTAAGCATTTAGTTTGAGTAGCTAGGGAAGGTGTACGTCATTCTTAGCGTAGCCCGCCCCTAGCAAATGCCGCTCAAATCGCATACACCCTACGATATACCACACCTCCTATGCGCTAATGTACCAACCTTCATACATACAATATGCGCTCAAACACACACTATACCTTCATCCTTATCTCATAAACACACTGTCTATGGTGAGTGATTAATTTTCATTTCTGTTAAAGCAATACCGAGACATTATCTCTATATTCTTTTAGGTAAAATTGAGCAGCGAATAGGTAAAAGATGCTCCTGTTCTCTGTTAAGAAAGAGAGGTGGAGAGGTAGTATTCGATATCATTGACACAATTAGAACAGCTAACAAAAACTCTCTTTGCGAATACAATATCTGATTTTTTCTAAAAGTTTTAATGGATTCATAGAAAGTATCTCTTCCCCTATTTTGGTGAATTTTAGGTATAAAATTTAAAGAAACCATGTGCAAAACTCTGTGTAACGCGGGTAGATTTAGCAGAAAAACAAATCTCTCCATAGATACTATTACTAATATAATATAATATAATATAATATAATATAATATAATATACGGTCGATCTAAAAAATACGAACATGTAGTAATACTTGCAAGAGATCCGATATTGAAGCAATTAATTCAACTTCATGTAATGAGTATTTAATAGTGGATCTAAATTAGATTTTTAAAAATAATGGGATAGTGGGGCACCCCAATAATGGCAAGATTTTCTGACTAATATAAAAGTCTTTTCAAATATTTTACTATTTCTGTTTCTATCTAAAAAACGCCATTTTACCAGACGAAATATCATTTTTAATCCCTCATTAGATACATTATTATAGTATTTTAAGTATATTTCCTTATTATAAAACAATACTGTGTGATGGGTTGTTTTTTATGAAGAATGGCAAATATGGTTATTTTTTGTTTCGTGTTACAGATAATCAAAGAATCTGTACTATTTAAATAGCGCCATGAAGAGCAAAAAGAAGAATTGATACAAATCCCCTCTGGCAATTTGTGGAATTGACATTCCACAATCATCTTTCTCCAGAATAATAGTTGTTATCGAATCTTTTAAGATATTTTTGTTTTTAAACTTTGTATTTTATAGATATCTCTATCACATTAATCCTAAACGTAGACATATAGATTACAATTGTACTCATAGCATATAAAGCAATCAAAATTTTATTAAGAATTCTGTGAAAGTATATGATTCATATAGATGATTTTTGTTAGGGTATCAAATTAGGCACTAGAGTTAATTAATGATATTTGAATAAATCTATATTATAAAACTACTAGTAAAGGTGTAGACTTAATTCTTGTAGATTTTTTTGATTTATTAATATAATTCTCAGTCAATCATATAACGCAGCAACACTATGCTTTATCTTTCTTCCAGTGAACGCTATGATTTTGTGTAACAAATACCACTTCTTGAAAGCTTGTTGCTTCTTGTTTACATATTTTTTCGAACTCTTTATCAAAATCCTCTAATTCATCATGACGTAGAGGATATGTTTGTTGTGCATACAAAAATAGTAAATCAGCACCACCTCCATTTTGTAGATGTCGTTTATTCCTGTCATCCTTTTTGTTTATTCCTTCTTTTATATGAGCAATATATCGAAGTGCTAGATTTCCATAGATGCCAATAGAACCGAGTGGAAATTGTACGTAACCCTCTATACCACAATTATAATTGAAACACTCTCCTTTTATGCAATCTTCAACTGAGTCATATTCTTGATTATTCAATAGATGTGCGAATTGAGTTATATATGGATTAAAGTACACACTCGCACTGTCCAAGCGATTATAAATAACATAATGATTCTTGCCACATAATAATTCACTTAATTTTCTTATATCATCCACTTCTAGTTTAAGGCATGCTATTATAAAATCTTTGGTAATTTTATAACTATAATTTTTAAAATTGTTATGCTCTTTATACTCTAACTTTGAGAGTGTGACAGTGAGTTGAGAAGATAAAGCCTTTAAAAAGTCCGAGACTGTACACTCATCTTCCTCTTTTTGTTCTTGTTCAAATTTTTTTATAATATCAATTGCTATTTTGGCATAATTTTTTTCATCATTGGGCTTTATAGATTTTATAATTGTCAATATTGCTGGTGTAATCAGGTACCAATCATTAACACGGAAAATAACTCCCTCTTGCGGGTCTTTAGAAAGAAATTGTGATAAAAAGGAAACTAAATGTTGTACCATAAATTCTTTTAGTAATACGCCCTCCCCGCTAGCGTCTCGTGAATATTGGGTTTTCTGCGATTTTTTGCTTAAAGCAATTGCTTTTGCTGTTTCTATAGGAAATAGCTCTGTAATTTGAATTTTTTTCTCTTTGCCATCTTCTAGAGTTAGTTTTCCATCTATACCCTTCGTGTCCTCTTCAGAATGATCTTCGGCAAATGTTATCTCTATTCCTTCTCCATAAAATGAGACTAAAGCTTCTCGGACTAATTTATGCTCCATTTTGCCTGCTAAGTTATCCATTTCCATCTATAAAATAATATAATATTTATTGATGGTTTCACCATATTATAATTTGAGCATAGCGAAAATATTAATATTACAAGAGTGAGCTATATTGGAATAAAATAAAACGCACCTTTCCTAATTTTACATATATGAGAAACACTGAGATAGTACATATTATAAAAATAATAAGTACTATCTACTATGAACTTCTTAGAAGTTATTTAATTTACGCTCAATTCCTCAATGTATCCATATAATATTGCAGAAAATTAAAAATTTGGGTATTTAAAGAATATGTTTCTTCTTCTATCTGCTGCATTGTGTGACTAATATTTTCTATAGGATATGATGCAAAATCGTCAATATTTGCTGCATTTTTTTCTAAGAATGATGTCGTTGCAATAGGATCATCATATCCCTTAAGTGTTACACCAGCATCTTTTGCATAATCTATGATCATAGAAGAAATTTGAAAATATTCGGTATACGTAGCTCCCTCATAGCTTGCCCAACCAATAGGATTAAAGCCATCATAATCGAAATGAGTTAACATATCGCTGATCATTTTACTAGCAATACCTACACTTTTTGCAGCGTCTAACATCATTTTAACAGCATCAGCATTTCCTTCAAATATTGCTATATCAAATATTGTAAAGCCCTCATTATCTACCTGGGTCAGTAAATTTTGAACTACACCAGCATCTTTTGCATAATCTATGATCATAGAAGAAATTTGAAAATATTCGGTATACGTAGCTCCCTCATAGCTTGCCCAACCAATAGGATTAAAGCCATCATAATCGAAATGAGTTAACATATCGCTGATCATTTTACTAGCAATACCTACACTTTTTGCAGCGTCTAACATCATTTTAACAGCATCAGCATTTCCTTCAAATATTGCTATATCAAATATTGTAAAGCCTTCTTTATCTACCTGAGTTAGTAAATCTTGAAGTATACCAGCATCCTTTGCATAACGTATGATCATAGAAGAAATTTGAAAATATTCGGTATACGTAGCTCCCTCGTAACTCGCCCAACCAATAGGATTAAAGCCATCATAATCAAAATGAGTTAACATATCACCTATCATTTTATTAGCAATACCTACACCTTTGGCAGCGTCTAACATCATTTTAACAGCATCAGCATTTCCTTCAAATATTGCTATATCAAATATTGTAAAGCCTTCTTTATCTACCTGAGTTAGTAAAAAGATATCGATATTTGACAAATAACAAATCGTATTATTAAACATTTTATTTTTACACGAAAAATATGTTAAAAATTACCATTCAATATAAGAAAAGAACGATATTACAAAACAAAGAACAGCTGTGGAATAGATTTAAAAAGAACAGCACCTTCGAGAATAACAAGGCGCAAGCTGAATTATTATATAAACACCCCCCCCCAACTATCTGAGCCCAAGACTTTACACTAATTTTAGTAATTTGTCAAGCTTTCTTAAATACTATAAGCGAGTGGTAAGATGAATTTTTTGTATTAAGCTATATAAGCAGTAATGCTTGGTGTAGTGTAGTTTCCGTATATCTTGGGTGTCACCTGTCATTCTCAATTACCTACGTGGCGGTTGATACTTAAGATTTTTATCTATATGAAATACTATCTTATCTCATCTTTAAAACAAAATAGCACCATTCCCTCCTCAATATATTACGATAATAGTGCTTAGGAAGATATAGAATCACAATTATACAAAAATAATTTTCCTCCCAATATAAAACTTATGCCACTATACAAAGGATTAATCTTTTGTTCTAATATTATATGAAGTGCGCATAGAATGATCTATTCATGTTTTAAAATCTCTCTTTTTCCCATATGATTCGGCGAGCTTACTATCTCTTCTCTTTCCATACGTTCTATAAGCAAAGCTGCCCTATTGTAACCTATTTTAAGACAGCGTTGTAGATAACTAGTCGTTGCTTTTCTTTCTTTTAAAACAATACTCACTGCCTTGTCGTATAAAGTATCAATATTTTTATCATTGCTTAGTGGTGTGATATTATACATATCGCTCTCATCATCTTCTGATATACTTTGTAATTCACCTGCAAAATTTGCCAAATACTGTGGTGATGAATTCTTTTTAAGAAATGTTACAACATTATGCACTTCTGAATCATGTACAAATGGGCTATGTATGCGTTCAATCCTTCCTCCTGGGATCATATATAACATATCACCCATACCTAGTAATTGCTCAGCTCCTTGTTCTCCTAAAATAGTTCTGCTATCTATTTTTGATGTAACTTGGAAACTAATACGTGTTGGCAAATTTGCTTTAATTACGCCCGTAATTACATCAACTGATGGACGTTGTGTAGCCATAATAATATGAATACCAGCTGCTCTCGCCATTTGTGCTAATCTTTGTATATACATTTCTATCTCTTTGCCTGAGACTAACATTAAATCAGCAATTTCATCAATAATAACTACAATAAATGGCAATTTTTCACGTTTTATATTTATAGTTTCAAATAATGGTTGTCCAGTATCTTGATCAAATCCAATTTGTATTTTTTTCTCCATAGGAAGATCTTTTTCTATCGCAGTTTTTACAAATTGATTATATCCGAGAATGTTCCTGATTCCTAGAATAGACATCGTCCTATATCGTAATTCCATTTCTTTTACAACTAGTTTTAGTGCAAAAATTGCTTTTTTGGGGTTTGTTACAACAGGGGCAATAAGATGTGGAATACCTTCATATACTGATAACTCTAGCATTTTTGGGTCAATCATCATAATGCGACAATCTTTAGGAGAATACTTATATAATAATGAAAGAATCATTGCATTAATTGCAACAGATTTTCCAGATCCAGTAGTTCCAGCAACTAAAAGATGCGGCATCCTTGCTAAATCAACTACTATAGGCTCACCGGATATATTTTTTCCTAGCACTAATGGTAAATTAAAATCTGTAGACTTATATGCTGAAGTCTCAAGCATCGCTCTTAAATAAACTGTTTCACGTGCCTTATTTGGTAATTCAATACCTAACGCATCCTTACCAATAATAACAGCTATGCGTACAGATATTGCGCCTATAGAGCGAGCAATATCATCTGCTAATCCTATGACTCTAGATGACTTTGTTCCAGCAGCTGGTTTGAGTTCATATAATGTAACTACTGGTCCTGGATATACAGCAACAATCTTACCACGTATACCAAAATCACTCAATACTTGAGTCAGCAATGCAGTTTGTTCTTCTATATCTTTTTTCGAAATAAAATGTGATGATAAATCTTTTTGTAATTGCAATAATGATACAGGAGGAAGAGTAAAGTTATCTCCACCATAAGATGCGGGAGAGGAAGATTTAGGAATTGATTTTTGCTTATATAAAGTATCAGAGTCTTTCATATTTATCTTTTTGTAACTTTGCTCATCATCTTGACATGTTGCAAGAATACTACCCACCTCCTCTTTATCATCTCTGATAGATATTTTATCTTTTTTATTGTGGCTAAATATTTTTGGTGTAAAATACACAAAGCCTTTTAATACTTTGATGCAAGTTAAAAGGGGAATCTTCAGCAATTTAATAATAAGTCTAAAAAATTTCCAAAATTCTCTTGGTGCTATTCCTAAACATAAAAAAGCACTTACAATAAACGATATACCAGAAGCCAATATTACTATATCCTCTGTAATATCCGCAGAAAAAGTACCGTACCAATAATGCCCGATAAAACCACCAATTCCAAATTGGTCACTAACATTTGGAAATCTGCTAACAATATTGTTGGTATTTAAAATCGACTCTATACTACTCAAAAATACTGCAAAAGAGAAAATTGCACAAAATACTAGCGAAAAACGTATCACAAAATACTTTGTACTATGACCAAAAATATAGCGTTTCCCATCTATATAAATGAATAAAATCAAAATTAATATTGAATATCCAAAACTCTGAACTATAGGATCGGCAATATACGCACCATATATACCAGCAAGATTAGAGACAGCACCATCTTTTGCTTGCAGCAAAGATGCATCATTTTGTGAATAACTTATCAAAGCAATAAACAAAAATGTATCTAAGGTAAGCAGCAATATACCAAAAATTTTTTTAAAAAACCTCACATAACTATATAAAAAAATTTAAAAAGACACGAGATATAATAGAAAATAACAGATCATTTAATAATATGCACTATTAAACTAAATAAAAAATATTGGCCACATAAATTCTTATAAAAATCAGTGCAAAGAGTAAAGCAATATATTGAATTTTATCTTTATTCCATGTAATATCCTTTACATAGGTGTTTTTGTACATTCTTTTAAAAAAATAGTTATGCCAATAATATTAGTAAAAGAGATCATGATTTTGATAGTAATGTCTACTATTTCATATCTTATAGGTTCTATACCATCTGGTGTGATTATTGCAAAGATCTTTAAATTAGGTGATTTAAGCAAGCTTGGTTCCGGAAATACTGGTGGTACAAATGTAGGGCGAATCGGTGGTAGTACGTTAGGAATATTGACTGTAACATCTGATATAGTTAAAGGTATGATAGCAATGTCATTGATGCAAAAATTTGGCCTAACTCCTATGGAATTAGCTTTAATGGGCTTGGTCACGGTTATTGGTCATGTGTTTCCTATTTGGCTTAAGTTTAGGGGAGGTAAAGGTGTTGCTACAACTGCTGGAGTACTAATATCAATAGATCCATATACTGCAATAGTATTTTGTTCAACTTGGGTAATATCACTTGCCCTAATGGGTATTGCATCCCTTTCATCAATATTAGCTATAGTATTTGCACTTGCTTGGGCATATTTTACCCTGCCTAGCAGTATATTTTTAGTGTTGAGTACAATATTTGTTATTGTTCTGCTACGTCACAAAGATAATATAAAGAGGTTGCGTAATAATGAAGAAGAAAGCTTATACTAAAAATTGTTTGATTAATATATGAAGTCTAATGAATATGGTTTTACGATTTCAAATAAAATTTTGGTCAAAATTTTAAGGGATATGCAAAATTTTTCTCTACTAGGATTAGATATTGGAATGAGAAAAAGTGGAGTTGCATTTTATAGTCGAAGTATAAATTTGACTTTACCAATTGGAACAGTGAGATCATCAAAGAATCTCGTTGAGACCATCGTTGGTATTATACGAGAAAGGCAAATATTTGCGTTAATCGTTGGATTCCCTTTCTATAAAGAAAATTTATTTGGTGATATAGTGCAATTGATTTTTGTAACTATAAAAGAAATAAAAGAGGAAATACCCAATATATTAATCACATTATTTGATGAAAGATTTACTACAGCAATGGCAAATAGGCTATTAAAAGAAACAGGTTACAATAGGAGGCAGCGGAGCACTATTGATGATGAGGTTGCCGCTGCAATATTATTGGATGGGTTTGTACGTAAAGTTTTTGCTTAAACAAAATTATGTAAAAATACCAAGTAAAGTAATAACTATTATAATCTTGCATTTTATAAGCATAGAGCGTGATTTATACAATATATTATTTGTAAATTTTTAATTTCTTTACAAGAATGATAGGCAATTGTTATTTGTAAATATCCTTATAAAAGCAAAATTTCTTAAATTAATATTGGATTCTTTGCCTTAACAAACAAGAATATTTATTTGTATTAAATAGAAAAGCTTATATTAAGTATCAAGAAAATCTCTACTCCCCTTATTCTTGATTTTTTACCACTATAATTCTATATAAGCTCCTATACTGAGAATAGTGATTTGACCGATTTATAACTTATTGTTTTTTTATAATAAAACCTTCCTTTGTATCAATTATCTGATATCCCAAAGCTATAATTTCATTCCTTATGCTATCTGCTAATAACCAATCTTTCTTATCTTTAGCTATAGCACGCTGCTGCCCAAGCAAAGTGATATTTGCTGGAATTTGCTTTATATCATACTGCAAGTTGTCATTATTACGCTCATTTATGGATAAACCTAAAAATTTCATTCCCAGCATTAATTTTATAGCTGAATTTCTACTGTTTTTTTGACTTACATCATTAGATAATTTATGCAGATATCCAAGCGCTTCGGGTGTATTTAAGTCATCGCATATGATTTGCATAATTTCATCCATATATTCCTTATTTTCCTCCATTATTGTAGCATGTTGATTTTGCAACTCAAATTTGTGTATATTATGGCTAAATTTTTGAAGTGCAAGCTTTGCATCATATAAAGATTTATTATTCAAATCTATGGGTTTCCTGTAGTGTTTTGTAAGATAAAAATAGCGTAACGCATTGCTTGCAAAAACATCACCTAATATTTCATCTATAGCTTTGAAATTATTAAGACTTTTGCTCATTTTTTCGTTATTCACAGTAAGAAGACCGTTATGGATCCAGTATTTTGCACAAGGTGTATGATATGTAGCACAATTCTGAGCTATTTCATTCTCATGATGCGGAAATATCAAATCTTCTCCACCACAATGAATATCAAAACGCCGTCCTAACAATGATGTGCTTATAGCAGAACATTCTATATGCCAGCCAGGTCTTCCAAATCCCCAAGGACTATGGAATGCGTACTCTAATTCACCTAATTTTGCAGGTTTCCATAGTATAAAATCCATAGGATCACTCTTATACTCTTCTGTTTCGATACGTGCCCCAGCCATCATGTCATCAAGATTGCGATTTGATAATATTCCGTAATCAGAAATTTTACGTGTTGAAAATAAAACATTATTCTTTGCTATATAAGCATAATCCTTGCTTATCATAGTGTGAATCATATTAATCATTTTATCTATGTATGCAGTCGCTTGTGGTTCGTATGTTGGTTTAAGACAATTTAATTTAGTGAGATCAGAATGATAATATCGCGTTGCTTCTTCTGTAAGGGATTTTATTGGAATACCTCTTTCTTTCGCTGCTATAATAATTTTATCATCTATATCAGTAATATTCCTTACATAAGTGACATTTTTGTATAAATAACGTAGCGTACGGAATAATATATCAAAAGTAACTGCAGATCTCATATTGCCTATATGGGGTCTGCTATAAACAGTAGGACCGCAAGCATAGATTTTGATGTTTGAACGATCTAATGGTTCAAATTTTTCTAGTTTTTTTGTTAATGTATTTGTAATAAAAAGCTCCATAATTCCACAAATTTGCTGCAGTAAGTTATATATCAAAATTGATCATCTTTTTTTGTTGATTTAATATTAGCCTCTTCTATCAACATCTCCAATCTTTGTCTTTTTTTCTCTTCTTCTTCATTTTTTTCAGATGTTCTAAACTTTAAAGTTGGTGCATGGCGCAGTTTTATTTTTTGTAGTAAAGTATAAAGTAAAGACTTAGATCGTTTATTTAAGTCTTTTATTATAGAATTAGCTAAAGTTGGTTCTCTACAAGTAATTTCTACATACACAGTACGCAAATCCGCGGTAATCTCAACTGATGCTATACTCAGTACTTTGTACAGAGCGCTACTATGAGAGTTGTCATACAACATTATATGGGCTAAAGCCTCTTTAATTTCATTAGCTACTCTTAATTGTCGTATCGATGGTTGTTTCATAATACTTCTTCTAACTCCTCTTATTAAAAAGGTGTTCTACTCATTTTGGCTATATTATAGTCAAATATGTCTTTGTGATAAAGCTTAAAAGCACTATATGCATAAGAAAGAATCAATATATACACATTATGAATAAATAATGAATAGAGAAGTGACAAATAAAGCTATTCTGAAAAGCCGCAGCCTGCCGTAGGTATGATACCGGTTGCGTTGAAAAGAGTAGTCTTGTCAGGACGCAAAACTGGATATAAGCAAAACCATAATTCCAGATAAAAACCATAACGATGCTAACAGAATGGATTTTTTAAATAAATTAAAAACTTTCTCACTTACAAAAATTTTGTATAGAAAGATGATTTTTTATAAGTAGCTTGGTAGATTGCTACTCATAAATCATTTGTAATTATTTTTTCCACGGCTATACGTATCCATTTCATCAAAAAACTGAATATTCTTTTTTGTATTCTTTAATTTATCTGTCAAAAATTCCATTGCTTCAGATGTATTCATCGGATTGAGTAATCTTCTGAGAATCCATATTTTTGTAAGTATATTCTTATCTATTAGTAATTCCTCTTTACGTGTTCCAGACTTTGTTATGTCTATTGCTGGAAATACACGACGATCAGAAAGTTTTCGATCTAACACAATTTCTGCATTACCTGTGCCCTTAAACTCTTCGAATATTACTTCGTCCATACGTGATCCAGTTTCAATTAATGCAGTTGCGATAATAGTGAGCGACCCACCCTCTTCTATGTTGCGTGCTGCTCCAAAGAAACGTTTAGGTCTTTGCAATGCATTTGAGTCCACTCCACCACTTAATACTTTCCCAGAAGATGGTGAAATATTATTATATGCTCTAGCTAATCTAGTGATAGAATCAAGCAGTATTACAACATCGTATTTTGATTCAACTAATCTCTTGCTCTTTTCAATCACCATTTCGCTTAATTGTACGTGTCTATGCGATGGCTCATCAAAAGTTGAACTTACCACTTCTCCTTTTACAGAGCGTAACATATCCGTCACTTCTTCGGGACGTTCATCTATAAGTAATACTATTAATTTGATATTTTTAAAATTATTTGTTATTGCATGCGCAATATTTTGTATCAACATAGTCTTACCAGTTCTGGGTGGTGCAACTATTATAGCGCGCTGCCCTTTGCCAAGAGGTGTGATAATATCTATTATTCTTGAACTAATTTCAGTTGTTTCGGTGGAGTGTATATTTTCTAATGTGAGAGCTTCATTCGGATAGAGTGGAGTTAAATCATCAAAGTGTCGTCGATTTGTGATCTTATTTAACTCCATATCATTAATTTTTGTTACATTTTGTATAGCAAAATACCTTTCTGTGCGTTTTGGCATGCGTAGAATCCCAGTAATTGTATCGCCCGTACGCAAAGAATGTTTGCGTATTTGGTTTGGGGATATATATATATCATCCGCACCAGGTAAGTAATTAAATTCTGATGAGCGCAAGAAACCATAACCTTCTTGTAGTACTTCAAGCGTTCCTTCACCTACCAATGTACCATCCTCTATTGATAATTTCTGCATGATAGCAAATATCAGTTCTGGTTTTTGTAAATTACTAAGATTTTCTATTGAAAGATCGCTAGCAATTTCCAATAATTCTGATGATTTTTTACTGCGTAGATCCTTGGTGTAGAAAGTAAGACCATGATTTTTTTTGGGTACATGCTCCTCGTTATTACATGAAGCATTTTCTTGCAATTCACTTATTGCAATATTTGGTGATGCATCTACTAGATGCTGTGAATCTACTATTTGCGTATCTATATTGTATGCTTTTTGCTTTACTATAGATTTATTTATATGTTTTTCATGTGGATTAAGTACTGAGCCATTGAGTAGTGATTTTTTACCTTTATATTTCTGATATGTATACTTTTTTTTGGCATTCTCACAATCATCAGCAGCGCTCACCTGTTCAGGATTTGCGTTATTCTCGTCAGAAATTCTCATATTGTACTAACTTATTAATTAAAGAAGATTATTATTAAATAATATAAATACTTAAATAAAACTAATTAATATAAACTTATACATCAATACGTGGGTAATAATCATATTAAATAGAATTATATCATTAGAGCGTAGCTTTTTCATGTATGGAATCTATGCGACACAAACTATGTACTATATAAACTCTTCTAAAACAGATACTATTAAAAGAAAATATTACATACCTAATATGCAAACTAAAACTACTAATAAATCAACACATCATATTGCATTTTAAAACTGCATTTTAAAACTATAGAACACAGTCCACATATAACATAACGATACTGCAAAAGGCTAGCTGGATTTGAATTAAATATTTAACCAGAACACTATAGATAAAACCTTAATCAGTCAAACTGAATTTTTATACATACTCCTCAATGAAATATACTTCTTGCATAATAGATCACTCCTGTCAACTTAATTCTAGCCACATTTATATATCAATGCGATGTTCATTAATCAATATATAGTACTAATAATCTTGGAAAAATCGATGTACCCAATATCTATTGGTGATAAATGTTGTTGCGTTTCCTTATTTATACAACCATAATAATTTATTAGTTAGTACATTATATATTATAGGCTGTCTAGAAGTTTTATCAATCATCTTTATTAATAAATAAATTGGCATTTTATAGATGAAATATTTACAACTAACAAGGACAAAAACAAACTTACAAAGTGTCGCCAAACGCGAGTATAATGCAAGCAAGTTTTTGCCATATCTTATGCATTGGGATAATGATACAATACTTTGTACTCAAAATAGATTATTGCAAGTGATCAAATGCAAAGGTTACTCTTTCGAAACTGCAGATGATACGGACCTAGATATAAAGAAAGTAGTACGAAACTCAATGCTAAAAGGAATGAGTTCCCCAAAAATTTCATTAAATTTTTATCTAATTAGAAGAAAAGAAGAGATATATCCTGAAAATTACTCAAATCCTGATATGCCAGATGGATTTGCGTCTATGTTAGATAATAAATGGGTAGCAATACATGCGAATAGGAAAACATTTGTAAATGATATCTATATCACTGTCACGCATGAGGGACAGATAGGTACTGAAATGTTTAGCTTTCTAAAAAGCTTACTTACTGGAAAGACCGCTGAGACTCAGTTAAGTGAGATAATGAAAAATACTTTCGAGGAGCTGAATGATGCTACAGATAGAATTCTTAATTCACTGAATGATTATGGTCCTAAAAAATTAGGCTTAGTAAAAATTGGTAATACATATTATTCAGAGCCTGCGGAATTTTTA
This sequence comes from Candidatus Anadelfobacter sociabilis, assembly GCF_021811825.1. Classification (GTDB taxonomy): domain Bacteria; phylum Pseudomonadota; class Alphaproteobacteria; order Rickettsiales; family Midichloriaceae; genus Anadelfobacter; species Anadelfobacter sociabilis. The sequence goes on from NZ_JAJBJC010000006.1 coordinate 16,267, forward strand.
TATAAAGTTGCAAATTTGGGAGAGAGAAAAAAAATTATATATACCCCAGATAATCTTGGTAAATTTCTTATCGATAACAGGCTATATTTTGGTAGACGCACTATTGAAATGAAGAGATTTGATGGAGAAAGCAAATATGCTGGTATTGTAAGCATTAAAGAATATGGTCCAAAAACTTGGCCCGGTATGTTAGATTCTTTTTTAAGACTACCATTTGAATTTGTGATGTCTCAATCGTTTAAATTTTCTAATAGGCAAGCTGCAATTAATTCAATGCAATTACAGCAAAATCGTATGATACAAGCTGAAGATAAAGCCGTTTCTCAAATTGTAGAAATTAGCGAAGCTTTAGATAGAGCAATGAGTGGAGAGATAGCATTTGGCAAGCATCATATAACAATTCTTTGTATGGCAAATTCAATTAAACAATTGGAAAATAACTTATCTGTTGTGGCTGTAGAATTAACAAATACCGGAGGCATAGGAGTGAGAGAAAATGTTAATATGGAGCCAGCATTTTGGTCACAATTTCCAGGAAATACAGATTTTATTGTAAGAAATGCTACAATTAATACTAATAACTTAGCATCTCTGGCATCAATGCATAATTATCCAATAGGTAAAGCAAAAAATAATCATTGGGGGGATTATGTCACTGTGTTGGATACTACTTCTGGGACCCCCTATTATTTTAATTTCCATTTAAGAGATGTTGGACACACTACCATCATTGGTCCTACTGGCGCTGGAAAAACGGTTTTGATGAATTTTCTATGCGCTCAAGCTCAAAAATTTAATTGCCGTCTATTCTTTTTTGACAAAGATAGAGGTGCTGAAATTTTTTTACGCGCAATGGGAGGACAATACAACATTATTGATCCTGGAATGAGATGTGGAATTAATCCATTACAACTAGATGATACTCCAGATAATAGAACTTTTCTTAATGAATGGATGAAGTTACTTGTGACGGTGAACGACGAAACTATTAATGCACAAGATATAGCTTTGATCTCCATGGCAATAGAAGGTAATTTTAAGTTAAAGAAGGAAGATAGAAAGTTATCAAATATAGCACCTTTCTTAGGATTAGAAGGTCCAGACACAATAGCTGGACGCTTAGCAATGTGGCATTCTGGAGGATCTCATGCCAATGTCTTTGATAATGATATAGATAATTTGGATTTGGATATCTCTAATATCTTTGGGTTCGAAATGGGACAACTACTTAAGGATAAAGCAAGTTTAGGACCAGCTCTTTCCTATGTATTTCACAGAATCAATAGTTCCTTAGATGGCACGCCTTCAATGATAGTATTGGATGAGGCGTGGGCATTAATAGATAATCCAATATTTGCTCCAAAAATCAAAGATTGGCTTAAAGTTTTACGCAAATTAAATACTTTTGTAATATTTGCAACTCAAAGCGTAGAGGATGCTAGTCAAAGTGCTATTAGTTCAACTCTATTACAACAAACCGCTACACAAATATTTTTGCCTAATTTAAAGGCTACAAGTGCTTATCGTACAGCATTTATGTTAGGCGCAAGAGAATTTGAAATTATCAAAACTACAGATCCGGGATCTCGCTTTTTCCTTGTGAAACAAGGCAATGATTCAGTAGTAGCTAGAGTAGATTTACGTGGTATGGGTGATATTATAAACATTTTATCTGGTAGAATTGATACTGTAATATTGTTAGATGAGGTTAGAAAAAAATATGGAGATGATCCAAAAATATGGATGCCTATATTTAATCAGCGTGTTAGAGAAATGAAGGAATAAATTACTATGTTTGCAGATTTTATAAAGATTTATGGAAGATTTTTGATAGTTTGTACATTCATATGTGCATGCTTTTTATATATTTCTTGTACAGCAGAAAAAGCTTATGCAAGGACTGGGGCAGATAGTTTGATAGCATTTGAGAATAATACAAATCTTTCATTTAAGGGTATTGCTAGTATCGTTAAATCTATTGTAAAAATTGTTAAGCTCACCATTAGTTGTTTAATTGAGTTATTTGATTTTAAATTTAATGAAATTTCTAACACATGTATTCCATATGAGATAGGACCAAATATACCATCTCATTGCCCTCCGCAAAAGAATTTTTCGTTTAGTGTGGGAGCTATAATAATGATGATTGCAATCTTTGTAGTATTACCTTTGTCCTTTTTTGTTCCAATTGTTGGGCAATTATTAGCAATTGCTGCTCTTATTATGTACTATCCTATCTTTGTTGCATGTATTGGAACATATTCACTTTCTCCAGCAGAATATATTATGATGAATGAGGGACAAAAAGAGCTTCAATGCACTGAAACTAATGGAAAAATTGTTGTTGACCCTACAAAACAGGAACCATATGTAACTGTGCAGGATGTTCCATTTATGTATAACTGCACTGAACCTGCACCAGACAGCCCAGAAATTGCAAAAAAAGCATATGTTGGTATAGATTCGGAATTTTGCGCAACTGAGAGAAGTAGGGCATTTGCTAGACCAAAAATGACACATAAAACATTCATTATGTTTGTTGATATTTATGCTAGAATGGCTGGAAAACGCTCTAAATGCGCAAGAGATCATCTTGTTATAGGTGATCCTGATACTTCTCCGCAATCAATTGATTTTAATATAGGATTTCCTATAAAGGCAAAATTATACACATACTATACTTTAATGGGTAATAGAGTAAAATTATGTAGTGCTGTTGGTAATGATATCCTAATGCCAAACCCGATATTGCTTGGATGTGTCCATATTCCACCTCCAATAGAACATGTTGAGATAGAAGAATATCTAAAAGAGATAATAAAGGATACAAGATGTCAATATATTATGCCAGGCTCTCATCGCAAAGATTTATCAAAAGTTGCTGATGCTGTAATTATGGGTAGAGATACAAATATGAGAGATTATAATTCAGTATATTTGTTCCTAAAAAGTGATTGGCATATTTTAAGTACTGTTGTTGGGTGTTTTGAAGACATGTTAGAAAAAGTCTTTCTTGATGCCACATATGGCGCGCAAAATCAACCTTTTTTAAAGTTAATACAAAATGGCTTAAAAAGCATAGTTTTTGCTTGTTTAACACTATATATATCACTCACAGGAATAAGGGTGATGTCATCATCTCAACCGCCATCTAGAGGAGAATGGATAATGTTTGCCATTAAAGTAGCGGTTGTTCTATATGTTGCTACAGGTGATATTTGGTTTACTCCCGGAAGTAAATGAACTAATAAAAATGATGCAATAGGATTGTATCCAACAATCATAGACACAATGCAGCTAGTTGGTACTATTTTTATGGATGCCCGTGAAATGAATGATCCTGTGAAAATGTGTTATTATAAATATGGTTCTAATAATGGACAAAATCTCTTAGGACAAAACACTATTGAAGTTGAAGGTAAAAAAATACAGTTAAGTGTGTGGGATTATGTAGATTGTATTTTGGTAACATATCTAAATTTCAATTCATGTAATTTTACAGCTGGTGGTATTATTGTAATGTGGCTGGTAACAACTTGTATTTTCTTTGGTGGTAGTGGCATAGTGTTATGCCTATTTTCTCTAATATACCTATATATGATATTGAAAGTAGTCTTTGAATATGCGCACATCATGATTTTATCTATGTTTGTCGTGACAATTCTTGTTATGATTTCTCCTATTATAATGTGTTTTTATTTATTTGATATAACAAAAGAGATCACAGAATCATGGTTCCATATGCTATTAGGGTATATGATATACCCAGGAGCATTGTTCGCGTTTTTAGCACTAATGTTGGCTACATTTGACTCAGTTTTTTATGGAGCTAATTTAAATCATAATAAAGTTAATGAGCTCTATGAGTGTTCACTGAGAAATGACTGCAATAAGATTACGGAATCAACATTAGAAGAGTTATGTGGATCTAATTACAAAGAACAATCTTTATATTGTGCTGTGTTATCTTCTGCAATAGGCAAAACATCGATAACAAATTGCGGCACAAGAAGTGGAACATTTATAAATTTCTTTACAGAGCAACGTGATATACCTTTAATTGGTGAAGTTACAATGGCTAAAGAATTTACTATATCACTGTTTATGAAGCATATAATATCTCTAATGTTATTTGCTCTATTATTCAATTTTATGATGGGTTCAATAGTAGAGTTTATAGCGCAAATATTTGGAGTACCATCATTATCAGGGTATGCGGTTGGAGGTAAAATTGGAGATATGTTAGCTCAAAAAGTTGCTGGCGCTGGTTTAGCTGCTATGGGTATGCCTATTAAAGCAGCGATGAAAGGAGCTAAAGCTGGGTTAGGGAAAATAAAAGATAAACTTGGCGGAAAAGGTGGCGGAAAAGGTGGCGGAAAAGGTGGCGGAAAAGGTGGTGGGGATGGAGAGGCTCATCGTGACGCATCATCTGGTTCTAATGAAGGTGCAAATGAAAAAAATGATAATGAAGACAGCGATTCAGCGGTTTCTGCTGGTAATGATGGTGGTAGTAATACGCAAGTTTCCAGCAGTTAATCATGATATATTAATTTAGTTAAATTTTTATAAAGTGAATATATTTTATAGTGACGATTATGATGAGCTCTATGTGCATAATATAAATGTAATAAGTTAATGTGGAATTATTACAATATGAAAGAGATCTATGGAATGTATTTAAAGTCAAGAAATAGTCTTCATAAGATATTGCTTCTTGCATACAGCATGATATTGCTCCTTTTACAAATACAGATTCTGCAAATTGCAGCTGCGGATTGGTATGATGTAACATTTGATGCGACAGCAATATATAAAAGATGTGTATTTGGTTCAGTAAAAGATGTGCCTGATCAACCACCAGTTTTAATAAGAACTATCGGAGCAAAATGTTACGCACTTTGCGATAGCAATTGTAAAGATGCATTTAAAATAGTAGACGTGGATCCAAAAGAAGATGATGGCGATCAATTAAGTTATATACAAGCCTTAAAGAATGAAAACGCAGATCTTATAGAGCAATGCTTTAAACAATGTGTTTCTGGAAATACATTTTCAGCTGGAGTAAGAATTCCAGAACAGTACCCGAATGTTACAGCCTATGACGCAATAAATACGAAATCTTGTCAAAAAGACTCGGAGTCTTATATAGCTGAGTTATCTGCTAGCTGGCCTTATAAAATTGATATGCGTGTTAATAAAGATGATATCATTTCTCTCACTAATATGCCAGATGCTGATTATTTCAGTGAGCAGCAGTTGATTGAAGATATTGATGATTCGATATATTTGTGTGGATATGAAACTAAGCAAATATTTCCAAATCCCTACTCAGTTGGGAATAAAGATACTGGAGAGGAAGGAAAAGTACCTCCAGGGACTGATCCATGGTTGAATGTTGAAACTAACCCCATGAAAATTAATAATAATGAAGTATGGCATGCTCGTTCTGCTGCTTGGTTTAATACAAAATTATATCCACATGATGGAGATTTTCTACAAATCACTTATGGTGGGCAATTTCTAAATTGCTTGCCATCAGCTCCTTTAACACCTAATAAATGTCAATATAATCCAGATTCTTATGATTTAGAGATACATAAACCTTCAATATATTATGATTGGATTTGGGGTTATAATCTATATGGCGAACCCAATGATCATCTTACTTTAAGAGGCAGCGATTTAAGTATGGAAACTTATTTCTTAAATCCATCAGACTATCAAGGACAAGATAATGATGCCTTAGCTAATGCGATGAGTGCATTACAAAAAGAAGATTCTCAGAAAAATGCTAATCTTATAAATAAAACTAATTTAGGACTTAATTTAACTGGGGGTTTTGGTGGTAATTATTATAAATATAAGCGTAACATACAATTTGAGAAGATGAACAAATCGTACAATCATGATAATTATCGTATTCAAACTTTTTCTGGGTATTTAAAAGATTATTCATCATCAATGTCTGCTTTAGGTATAAGGCACCATTCTGATTATTCGTCTAATGAAAAGCCTTGGTATAAAAATTGGTTACAAAATGTTGGTGGATATTTTGTACAAATCAAATGGAGAGGTTGTAGATACCAAAATGGTAAACAATTAGAATTTATAGTCGTTCCTGAAGAGAAAATTGATGAAGATGATTATCTATCAGAATATTTTGCACAAACAAGAAACTGGCATGATGTTACGACTACAACATCAAAAAGTGGAAAAGAGTATGCTACAATAGATCTCTCAAAAGTACAAGAGTTATCCAATAATGATCAAGAGAATAACAAAAAATACGGTTTTGTGTATGTTAGAGTGAAAACTATTAATCCTAAAGAATATCATGATTGGGAAAAAGATGAGAGTTGCGTTATTATGAAGGGGATATGCGATGCAGTTGATCAACCTTATATTCCATCTTGTGATAATGCTTATAATAGATGCGTTGAAGTGCGTGAGTATTCAAAAAGTTCCGAAACCTATGCAAGATCTAATACAATTGGTAAATATGCGTTAGTTGCTACTAAAACATCTAAAGAACAAGCAAAAGAGATATGTGGTATTAGTGCTGATATTATAAAATTATTTTGTCAGAAGTTGTTTGGTGAAAAATGTAATGCAAATGATTGCAAATATTGTTCTACTACTGGGTCTATTGTTTCTCAAACATTTAAATTAATTGTCTCTGACAATATCTTTGTCTCTGCTGTAAGAGCGCTTTTGACATTATTTGTTGCATGGATTGGGCTTTCTATAGCACTAGGAATGACAAAAATGCAGCATAAAGAAGGATTGTTGATTATCATTAAAATTGGAATAGTTCTTACATTGATTAGCCCTACTAGTTGGGATTTTTTCTATCAATATATATTTGGAGTTGTGATTGAAGGTATGCAAGATCTAATGACAATCTTCTTTTATCGTATACCAAATGCACCATATAAGGAAGTATGTTTAAAATGGCTCCCAATACTAATCTCTTTTGATGATCTGATGGATGAATTTGCTTCCTCTGCTAATTGGATGAGAGTGTTGTCATTATTTTTCTCTAGTTTGACTGGTATGGTAATAGCATTATTTTTAACTATAAGTTTTTGTTTTGCATTTTTAGCTATTATTCAGACATTGATAATGATTATTATGGCACTTATTAGCATAGCTTTAATGATAATCTTATCTCCATTGTTCTTTTCATTTTTACTTTTTAAACAAACATCTGGAATGTCTAGAAAATGGTTTAAGCAGACACTTATTTTCGTATTACAACCAGTCACTCTTTGTGGCGCTCTTAGTGTGTTTATAGGGATAGTTATTATATTGATTAAGTCAATGTTAAGCTTTACTTATTGTAATGTTTGTTTCATTAAGGTAAACTTAATAGCATTTACAATGTGTATTGGGAATAAACCGATTCCATTATTTACGCTACATTCACCAGATGAATTTTATATACCAATGTCTATGTTATCATCGATTTTGGTGCTTGGTGCTCTGTGTCACGCACTTTATATTTTACCATCACTAGTTTCTCAGATTATTGGACATATAGTAGATATAGGAGCTGTAAAATTGGGGCAAATGGGCGGTGCTACTTCTATCGCGGGCGCTATTACTTCTCCAATGAGATCAGTATTAGGTGCTACCATGTCACCATATAACGCACTAATGACATTAATAGGAAGAGATGAAAAAAGTAGAAGTATGCGCAGAGACATAGCTGAAAAGAAAGCTACTGAAATGGATAATGAGCCTGAGGATAAGAAAGCTAAAAAAAGAGATTCTAGTAAAAGCATAGAAGAGAAAAAAAGCTCCGATATTCGAAATCAAGAGAGGTAAGGTGAGTAGCAATAGTAAAAGTTATTTAGTAGAAATTAGTTAGTAAGATATTGGATTATGTTAAAAATGATTATTTTATAAAGCAGTAACCATTTAGTTAATTATGATTATATTTAAAAAGGTAGAGATTTTCTTAAACAGTAAATGGGAGTATTCGTATTTGAGAATTGTTTGTACTCTTTGCTTTTTATTTCTTTGTACATTTCTTTTATGTAGTTGTGAAGTAGGAGATTGTTATGATGCTGAAGATTATGGTTATGGTGGTAAAATTACAATTTTTGCAAACACCAATCAACAACAAAGTCAACTTTTAAGAGAAAAGCCTTATAAATCACAAATTGCAAGATGGATTGACACAGAGTATTATACAGTTGGTTCGAAAAGGGTTAATACAGGAGATTATAAGACCGTTCCTGTGAAAATGAAGATTACAGGCAAATGGTATCCTTGGGGTAATGGAAGTAAAAAATGTGAATTAAGTGATTGTGATAGCAAAGATATAGTTTGTTTAAATAATTCAAATGCTTCTGGATTAAGATATAAGGGTAAAGTTATTCCCAACACATCTAAAAATGTCCCTTGCTATTTTGATGAGGGCGAGGGATTATATGGTTTGATTGCGGAAATTGATAGTGATGGTATTTTTCCTAATCCCAATGCTGATGTTGCAACATCAGCTAATCCGGATCTTGTTAATTCTAAACTTCATACTTTTTATATACCATATTCAAAAACTCAGGAACACAATATTTTTGAGATAAAAGAAGTACCATCTTGTTCACGCGCAAGCGTTGGGGAAAAATTTTCTTGTACTTATCAAAGCTCACAGAAGAATAAAGTTGTTACAGGTCGATTATTTTTTAAGATAACAGATTCTTATTATTACGATAATGCTGGTAGTTATAATATCACACTATTAGATGGCACATATTCTGAGGGCTTAGTCTCAAAAATACTTCGTACTGTGAAAGAAACTCTTGTTATGGTGCAAAAAGATCTTTTTATCAATATTATGGAACAAGGGCATGTTAAAACTATTCTCAAAGGTATATTACTTTTATATATATGTTTTACTGCTTTAACTTATATGTTGGGTATAGCTGGAGAAGAGCCAGCAGCAGACATTGTTGTAAGAACATTTAAAGTATCAATTATATCTATATTACTTTATGGTTATGAAAGTTCGTATGTCTTTTTCACTACATATCTTACATCTTGGTTTGATAATATAGGAAATGAATTTTCTAATATATTAGTAGAATCCTTGTTTGCTGGTCAAGAAGATCCTGATTCATCTCTGAATGGCTTCATTTCGCCTACAGCTGGATATTTATCAATGTATGATCAATTAGTTAGTCAAATACTCTCTACTTCCATTAACGCTAAAGTTTGGGCTTGTTTGTTTAATGGGAGATTTATCTTTTGGTTCTTTTTGTTATATACAATGCTTTTGATGCTGTTAATAGTGATAATTAAAGCAATAAAAATATATTTAGTAGCGTTTTTTCAATTAACACTGTTAGTTATACTATTGCCCATAGTTCTAATTTTTGCTGTCTTTAAAAAGACTTATAAGGTATTTTCTGCGTGGTTTGCATCCGCTTGCTCTAGTAGTTTTCTGATTATTTTGGTCACAGCAGTATCTGGGTTATTATTGATTATGATAAATAAAGAACTCGCTGATTTATTTTATTATAAAGTATGTGTTAGAGCAATATGGACTATTTTAGATTGGGTAATACTCAAATTTTGGATGATAGAAAATGATTCGCAAGCAGCAAATGCGTTGAGTATCATACTTTACTTACGCACTATATTGATTGTTGCAGTATTTGCAGTATACATGGATACAGTACCACAACTAGCAGATGGATTAGCTGCTGCAATTTCAGGTCCATCCAGCGCTTTTTTTGATAAAGCTAACGCTTCGATGAATTCTTTTAGTCAGGCGGTTGGAGAAAGCTTTGATAAGCAAGTTGATAATTATCGCAAATTTAGGAATGCAACATTTAATACTAAAGATTTTTCAATTAAGAAAGATGATCAGTCTGGTAAACATTATGTTTCTCGCAGTAAACTTAGTGCATTTGTATTTGGTGGAGGATGGCTTGATGAAAAATATCAAGCTAAAGAAGGCGATGGTAAAGCAAAAAGATTTTTCAAATCAATTGGAAGAGGTGTCGGTAAATTTAGTCTTGATTTACCAGTGAGAGCTGTTAAGAAATTAGGATCGTATACAGGAAAAGCGGTTGATTCAACACAAAATGCTGCTCATACTTTTGACAATATGATGGCAGAATATAAGCATGATAGCTCTATAAATATAGATACTGGTCTCAACAAGAAATTAAGTTCATATAGAAAACATCTCGCTGATAAACTTAAAGAAAAAGATAAACTCTATAAGGAAGAATTCGATGCTCTTCAAGCTAAGGGTGATATGTATCAAAAACAAATTTCTAAGAAAGAAAAGGAATTAACTTTGAAGAAAAAATCATTGGAACAAGAAGAAAAAAATGAAGTAGATAATGAAATAGAGCAAGAAAAAGAGTAAATTTATATCATTAATTTTGTGATGATATTACCTAGCTTTATCTCTTTTAAATTATACAATTTTTTAATTATTATACAATTTTCTAATTAAATATTACTCGAGATCCTGATTGATAGTTAAGTTAGATAATATGTAGATTAGTGCTAGTTCTATAAGTGTTGTTAAACGTAATAAATAATGTTAAAAAATAGATTGTAGTAATATTTTTTGGCGATATTAATTTTTTCTAGTATTGTTTTGTATTTTGCAATCTTTTTATCAAAAAGATTTATTATAAAAGGAAAATGCTAATGCAAATTAGCTATAAGAATGTTTAATTAATCTAAAGAGGATGCGAGAAATAGTGTTAGAAGTAGGGTTATAGAGATATGATGTTGGTAAGCAAATTAAAGAAAAATTAAAAGGCAAAATACTGTATAATGTATGTACTTTACTATTTTACTACTTTTTGTATTTAACATTTTTACTCTCCGAATCAATTATCCATTTATAACGATTAATTCTATTACGACTCTCTTATTCTGAATGATGATGTTTAAAATCTGAGAAAGACAACTAGATATTTTTTTATAAAATCAAAAACTCTTCATTAAGATAATTATTTTCCTATACAAAATTTTCTAAATAGTTGGTCTGTTATTTCTTCTATAGTAATATTTTTACCACTTACATATTCTAATTCATAAGCAGCATATCTTAGATTTTGTATAGAAAGATCTAAACTTGTTTCCATAGTAAATTCGTCCATATATTTTATAGCATTTTTTAATGATATAATCTGCCTTAAACTTGTTATAAGATCTTCATTTTCGGATATTCCATAATGGGCAATTATTTCTCTTAATTTTATCATAATTTTATCAAAAGAACCTATTTCTTTTATTGAAGTAACAATTATATGATTTGTATCTATGGAATAATTTATTTGTTTCAAAATTTCTATTATACGGTATGTATTTTTTTTTAGAGAAATTGTATCTAGAAGATCTGACTTATTCAAAATAATAATACTACGAGCATGAGTGTTAGTTTTTGCCGTGAGTATTGTATCATGTATTTTATCAACGCATATATTATTAATATCGAATATCAAAATGATAATTTCCGCTTTCTGCGATACTAGTTTGGTACGGTGAATACCATCATTTTCTATTATATCTGTAGTTTTTCTAAGACCTGCTGTATCTGAAAAATTTACTTTGATGCCATTGATTTCTCTTTGTGCGTGTACCACATCTCTAGTTGTACCTGGTGTATCAGAAACTATTGAAACATCGTTGTGAGTGAGCAAATTGATTAGAGTTGATTTTCCAGCATTTGGGGGACCAACAATTACTATATTTATTCCATGTCTTATTAATTCTACATTTCTACTTCTTTCAACATGTTTTTTTATTGAATGTTTGAGATCAAATAATTTTGTAATAGACTTTTGTACTTCATCTGTTGGTATATACTCATCAGGAAAATCTATAAAGGGTTCTAGACTTGATATTATATCAATTAACAATAATCTCCATTTTTCATATAAATTTTCTAATTGTCCAGAGAATTGACGTAGTGCAATATTTTTTTGTACTTTAGTTTCTGCATGTATAAGCTCTGAAAGAGCTTCTACCCTTATCATATCAAGTTTTCCATTAATAAAAGCCTGCTTAGTAAATTCTCCTGCTTCAGCGGGTCGTAAAAAATCCATCTGCCCTAACTCATCTAATAACTCTTTTATAACTGCAATGCTACCGTGAACTTGTAACTCAATCACATCTTCTCCAGTAAAACTATTTGGTGCTTCAAAATAAATGATTATTGCAGAATCTATATGTTTCTTTGGATTACTAAAAGTAAACAATTCTATTAGAGTTGCATATCTAGCAACAAACCTCTTGGTATAGCCCAAATTTCTCACAGCTTCTTTCGCATGAGCTCCGGAGATTCTTATTACAGCAATGCCCGACTTTCCCAGTGGGGTAGAAAGTGCAAATATAGTTTTTTCTACAAAATTGTTTTCTCTATATGACATTATGTTACATCGATATTACTATATGACATGTATAATATCTTAGTTGTAGGACATTAGCACGTAAAATGTATTGCAATAGACAATTCGGACTCCTATCTGTTCATAGAATGGTAATATGAGATATTATCAATTTTGAAAGATTATTGTTTGATACATAATCAAAGTATATAAGTTGCTTTTAAAAATTCCCTCATGAACATTCGTATAAATGATGAATAATAATGCACTATGATATAGTATAGTAGATATAGTAAAAACATGTGGATAGTATTTGGACTATATAGATTTGTAGTATAGCTATAAAATTAATAAAAATTTTTTTACAAAATCATAATACTAAGTCATAAATTATAGCATAATGTGATGTATGGTACGAGATTTAGAAATTTAATCCAAAAAATATGTTTTTGTAGTACCCATGCAGTGTTGTGACGTTTATTGAAGGTATAAATTAGGCATAGTCAAATAATGGTATAACGGCCTCAGTTTCTGTGCATTTTGCAGGATCTAGGATGTTGTATTTGCGTTGGCACCCCTATGTCAGC
>NZ_JAJBJC010000333.1 GCF_021811825.1 Candidatus Anadelfobacter sociabilis
GCTTAAGCTGGAACGGCTGTAGACAGCAGTGCGTACAGGGTATGGTATAGAGGTTTGTAAGTGCTGTGATGTGATGTGGGTAGTTGCTAGGACTGGGGTGCCTTGGGGGCGTTAGCGAAGGAGTATGACAAATGGTCGGGCGGTACACACAAGGTTTATGAGACGGGTAAAGTATGTCAATTAATTGCTGACATAGGGGTACCAACGCAAATACAACATGCTAGATCCTGCAAAATGCATAGAAACTGAGGCCGTTATACCATTATTTATGACTAATTTATCCATATAATAAATCTCAACACTGCATTGGTAAGAGAATAATATTTTTGTAAAAAAGTCTATAAACTGCACAAGAAGGAGAGATTTTTAGAAAGACATAAAGCGGATCATACGCTCATTTACCGCATGTGCATAACAAAATCCAAAGAACAATTACCAATAATGAGTTTTATAAGATACGTTAAAATAATCTTGTATTATCTCATATTTCTAATGTATTCGCTCATTTATTCACCCCCATCCTGGATGTATTAATGAGGTCGGACAAATTGATATGAGGTTTGCTGCCTTTGGGCAATAAGGGGCGAGAGTAGAGAGCAGGTGAACACAAGCATTTATGGTTGATCTATGTCGTGTATGCTGCAATTTAAAA
>NZ_JAJBJC010000334.1 GCF_021811825.1 Candidatus Anadelfobacter sociabilis
TAATTCATACCTATGTAAGGGCACAGGTATAAATGCTAAGAGGAAAATTATTACTAGTCAATGAAATATCTATTTATTGTACCATCTTTACTAAAAATATAAAAACTATTGCCTTGTATCAAAATTGGTAAAACACTTCTATTGTGTACTTTGATTTCTATCGTCTTCGCTCCAGTAATTGGATTAAATCCCAGTAAAAGTCCATCATAAGTTACAACCATAACATTATCTCCCACTACAACTGGAGATGAAAAGAGTAGATTTGATATACAAAAATACTATAATTTTATTAAATCAGAAGATTCAATTGTTCAATATGCCCCATTGATATATGGAGATAAATTATATTCAACTAATAATTCTGGATATCTAACGGCCGTAGATATAACTAAAGGAAATATGTTATGGCAAAAAAATTTAAATATTAAACAACCATTTTGGTTGGTGGGTAATATGATATATGCTGTAAATGATAACGGACAATTAATTGCAATTAATACCGAAAACGGTGGAATTCATTGGGTGATAAATTTACATAGAATATATACACATAAGCGTAAATTTCATAGTGAGATTAATGAAAATAATATGTTTTCATCTCCAGTTGTAGTGGGAGATAATGTTATGGTTGTAACTTATGATGGACTTTTA
>NZ_JAJBJC010000335.1 GCF_021811825.1 Candidatus Anadelfobacter sociabilis
GGTTGGAGATCTGGAGCTATGGTAGAGAGGCGTAATATCAAGCAATGGTTTCTCAAGATTACAGAATTTTCAGATGAGTTATTATCAGATTTAGATATGCTCGATGGTTGGCCAGAAAAAGTGCGAATAATGCAAAAGAATTGGATAGGTTACTCTGAAGGTGCTTTGATAGATTTTTACTTAGATAATATTGATTCTCTTGAAAGGCAGTATAATTTTGACAAAATCGTAATTTATACCACTAGACCAGATACATTATTTGGTGCATCTTTTTTAGGCATTGCATATAATCATCCGATAGTTCAACTCTTGTCTAAGACTGATGAGCTTAATGCTTTTATTGAGCAATGCAAAAAAGTTGCAGTATCTGAGCAAGCGATTGAGAAGAATGAAAAATTAGGATATAAAACAGAATTAAATGTATTACACCCATTAGATAAAAATAAAAAATTACCTGTATATATTACAAATTTTGTTGTTATGGAATATGGCACTGGAGCGATATTTGGCTGTCCAGCGCATGATGATCGTGATCATGAATTTGCTATTCGGTACTCACTTCCAATAATACAAGTAGTTGAGCAAGAAAGTAAAAAAGAAATATCTCAAATATCAAAAATAGATATCAAAAAAAAGGCTTTTATAGGAGAG
>NZ_JAJBJC010000336.1 GCF_021811825.1 Candidatus Anadelfobacter sociabilis
ATTAGGAGATTCTGTAAGCTTTAAAGCTGTTTCAGGATGATCTTGTCTGAATCTTTCTTGTTCATGAAGAACTTCTCGGTAGGCTAATTGGTTTTCAAATCGTTCTACCTTTTGACGTTTTTCATTTTCTTCTATCATTTTATATTTCATCTTAATCTCATCATAATGAGTTCTCTTTTCTTGTTTCTTTACTTCTTCTGTAAATTGCTTTTCTTTCATCTGATTGCTTAAAAATTCAGAATATTCTCCTTGAATAGCTTTAACATTGTTTCTTTGTTGAACTTCAAATTCTTTAGCCTGCATTTTTAATCTCCTAATTCTATCATCTTCTTCAGTTATTTGTTGAGTTTCTTTAGCTTTTTGTGGAATAAAATATTTTGTAAGATGTTGTTGGAATATAGCATTTTGCTTTTGAGTCGCCCTTCTTAATCTTGAATAGTATCTCTCTTGTTCAACATTTTCTCTGTCTATAAAATAGTTAGCATAAAAGCATACCAACATCTTGACTCATTTCTTTAGCCCTGCTTTCTTCTTGTCTTGAACCAATTTCATGATGATTGTCTGGTATATAAAGTTCCGGATTTTTAATGTGAACTGATTTTGTAAGTTGAGGTGGGTCATATTTAATATTTTGATTTGGCTGAGCAGAT
>NZ_JAJBJC010000337.1 GCF_021811825.1 Candidatus Anadelfobacter sociabilis
CATTCTATTTTAGGTGTGATAAATGAGTTTAATAATGAAATGGGCATTTTTGATATAAACATATTAGCTAATGATGTGATACATCCAAATTATTGTATATTGAGTACATCTTGTGGATTTTGTAGATGAATGGAATACAGCTTATTAACATTGAGTAAAACTGTTGGCAGGTCTGCTAGTAGTATTGCTGCCAGAAGTCCTTATCGCATATGATACTTTTAATTCACCTTTTTAAGGTTCTTTACGACCTGGAGAGCGTGGTTATTTCTATGATTTGGTCTGAGTTTCTATGTTTCATGTATGATGATATTTCGGTATCGTCAAGTTAAGTATTGAGAATTAGAGGGATGTTGAGTATAGTGTCTAAAAATAAGAAGATAAAAAGAGCAGATATACAGGTATCGTCAAGTTAACTGTGATTTTTAAAGAAACGATGAAGAGTATCACAAAAGCGAGATGTTTATGTTGCATAAGTGGAAGAAGCCGCTTCATACAATGAGAAAGCTGCTTTCAATCTTTGTCTGTGTCGTTCTGCTCCTTTATACCTTCCAGCTTTAAATAAATTAGTAATTTGTCCATGTGATGATAAAAACCGCTGTGTCCAGCCTGGATCTTTGAACTTGCGGGTACCGTCGTTCTTTCTGTT
>NZ_JAJBJC010000338.1 GCF_021811825.1 Candidatus Anadelfobacter sociabilis
CACACCTAGCGTAAAGTCATTATTAAAGACAGCGATTCATCCAGATTTAAGTAAATTACAATGTGAAATAGGAGTAGAGCATAGTTATAGAGATACACAAAGAATATTAAATGCTAAATCATGCTGCGAAAGGTCAATTAATAATCATGGACAAATACATGCAATAATAGAGAAAGTTGGTTCATATATCGCCGAAACTATGGAAGATGAGAATGTAGAGAATATACCAATAGCCAAAGAATTGATTACGCAAATAGATGGTGGCCATATAAAAGATAAGGAGGTTGATAAAAGAAGCTTCGAGGCAATGACGAGTGTTATTTATAAGCCAGAGAGTATAATAAAAAAACGAAAGAGGAATGTATTAGTAAATAAGCATTGTGCAAGTTCTGCGCTATCAGATGGTCAAGAATATATGAAGAAATCGACATTGATAGCAGCAAAAAAACAAGGTTTATCAAAAGAAACAGAAGTTACGGCACTTTGCGATGGTGCTAGTAATTGTTGGGAAATAGCAGAGTTTTTAAAATCACATTGCGGTAAATTCACAGGAATTTTAGATTGGTTTCATATAAGTATGAAGTTCAGTAATATATCTCTACCAAAAACGCAAAAAGAAAAATTAGAGAAGGTTAAGTGGTATTT